>VAYL01000031.1 GCA_005884305.1 Actinomycetota bacterium | reverse complement strand
GGGAGTGGGGCCACCGTAGAATCGCTCGCTCGGCGCGTGGTACCGGAGATCAGATATGACAGGAGCGGCGACGTCAGCCTCGCCTATCAGGTCATCGGCGACGGCCCCGGCGATCTGATCCTGGCCCCCGGCTTCGTTTCGCACGCCGAGGTCCTCTGGGAGAACCGGGACGTCGCTCGAGCGTTCGAGCGGCTCGCCTCGTTCTCTCGGCTGATCATCTTCGACAAGCGGGAGCAGGGTCTCTCGGACCGGGTCGGACGGCCCCCCACGATCGAGGAGATGGTCGACGACATGACGACCGTGCTCGACGCCGCGGGTTCGAGGCGCGCTGATGTTCGCCGCCACCCACCCGGATCGGTGCACGCACCTGATCGTCTGGTCCGGCTACGCGAGGGTGTCGCGCGCGCCTGACTCTCCGCAAGGCGTCCCGCCTGAAGCGCTCGACCAATGGGGGGAGGCGATGCGTGAAGAGTGGGGCGGCCCGGTTGCGTTGAACATCTTCGCGCCCAGCCGCGTCGACGACGCCGAAACCGAGCGCTGGTGGGCGCACCTCCTGCGAACCGGGACGAGTCCGCGTAGCGCCGCCGATCTGATGGCCCTATACAAGGATCTCGACGTCCGCCATGTGTTGCCGGTGATCAGCGCCCCCACCCTGATCCTGCACCGCGCCGACGACCGCGCGGTCCCCATCGAGCTTGGACGCTACGTTGCCGAGTGCATCCCCGGGGCCCGGTTTGTCGAGGTTCCCGGCACGGATCACCTGCTGTACACCCAGGGCGCCGACAGGGTCGTCGACGAGGTCGAGGAGTTCATCACCGGGACGCGGAGCGTACGTACGCCGGACCGGGTGCTGGCCACGGTCCTGTTCACGGACATCGTCGATTCGACTGCGCATGCCGCCAGGCTCGGCGACCGAGCCTGGCGAGAGGTCCTCGATCGCCACGACAGCCTCGTTCGCGAGGAGGTCGAGCGCTACCAGGGCCACGTCGTCAACACGACCGGCGACGGGGTCCTCGCGACGTTCGACGGCCCCGCACGAGCGATCGAGTCGGCCTCGAAGATCCTCCGCGACGTGCAAGCACTCGGCCTCGAGCTTCGTGCGGGCCTTCACAGCGGCGAGTGCGAGCGTCGCAACGGCGGCGTCGGTGGGATGGCCGTCCACATCGGAGCGCGCGTGGCCGGGCGGGCCCAGGCAGGTGAGGTGCTCGTTTCCTCCACGGTCAAGGATCTCGTGGTGGGCTCCGGGATCGAGTTCGAGGACCGGGGTCAGGCCGAACTCAAGGGGGTGCCCGGCGAGTGGCATCTCTACTCGGTCAAAGCCTCGAGGTAGCCGGGCACGCCGCTACGGTTCGAATCCATGAACGGCACCTGTCGCGGTCGGCTTCGTACGGCGCCGGCCCAATGCACATGAGAGCCGCCGAGCTCGATCTCGACCTCGACGTCTTCGCCGGTCCCTTCGACCTCCTGATGGCTGTCGTGCTGCGCGAGGAGATCTCCCTCGCGGAGATCTCGCTCGGCGAGATCGTGGTCGCCTACATCGAGCACCTCGAGACCACGGGAGAGCTCGATCTGGACTCCGCCACCGAGTTCCTGGTCCTGATCGCTTCGCTGCTCGAGCTGAAGTCACGGCTTCTGCTGCCGAGCGCCGAGGAGGAGCAGATCGAGCTCGGCCCCGAGGAGGCGGCGGACGAGCTCCTCGCACGGATGCTCGAGTACCGGCGCTACCGCGAGGCGGCGGCGCATCTCTCCGGGCTGTTCGCGGACGGGCGCCGCTACGTCTATCGCGCCGCCCCGCTGCCCCCCGAGCTGCGACGTGCCTCACTGGACGCGGCGCGCAAGGCGTATGAGCCGGACCGGCTGGGCGAGGCGCTGGGGGACCTCTTGCGGATCCCGCCGGAGCCCGACGTGAGCCATATTCGCCCGACGGTGTCGCTCGAGCGCCGGCTCGACGTGCTCCGCGAGCTCCTTGCGCGGCGCGGGCGGTTCGATTTCGACGAGGTGTTCGCCGACGAGGACCGCCTCACCCAGGCCGTCACCCTCTTTGCGCTGCTCGAGATGCACAAGCGCGGCGAGGCGACCTGGAGCCAGCGCGACCTGTTCGGCCCAATCGAGGTGGAGGTGATCCATGACTGACCTGGAGCGGATCGTCGAGGCGCTCCTGTTCCTCTCGCCGCAGCCGGTGACGACCGCCGAGCTCGCGGAGGCCTGCGACGCGAGCGAGGCGGAGATCGACCGCGCCCTGGATGCGCTCGAAGGCGACCTCGCAGAGGGAGCGCGTGGCGTGGTACTGCGCCAGGTCGCCGGCGGCCACACGCTGGCGGCAGATCCAATCGCCGAGGATGCCGCCCGCCGCCTGCTGTCGAGGCCGCGGACGCCCCCGCTGACCCAGGCGCAGGCGGAGACGCTCGCGATCGTCTCCTACCTGCAACCCGTCTCGCGTCCCGAGATCGCCCGCATTCGCGGCGTGGCCTCGGAATCAGCGGTGGCCACTCTCACCGAGCGTGGCCTGATCGAGGAGTCCGGCCGCTCGCGCTTCGGCGCGATCGTCTACCGGACGACACCACTCTTCGAGAAGCTCTTCGGCCTGTCCGGCCTCGACCAGCTCCCGGACCCATCCCGGTTCGACCCAACCCCGGAGGACGAGCGCGAGCTCCGCGAGCGGCTGCTGAAGGCCGGCGAGCAGCGAGCCAGCTGAGCCTCAGGCGGCGTGCGGCTCGCCAAATACCTGGCCCATTGCGGGGTGGCGTCCCGGCGCCGGGCGGAGGAGCTGATCGCCGCCGGGCGCGTGACGGTCGCGGGCGAGCGCGTCACCGATCCCGCTCGCGACGTCGATGAGTCCAGCGGCGTTAGCGTGAATGGCCGTCCGGTGCGCCCCGAGCCGCGCGAGGTGTGGATGCTCAACAAGCCGGCGGGCGTCGTCTCGACGGCTCGGGAGCCAGGGCGCCGCCAGGCCGTGGTGGACCTTGTCGATTCGCCTCGGCGCCTGTACCCGGTGGGCCGTCTCGATGCCGACTCGACCGGCCTCATCCTCCTCACGAACGACGGGAAGCTCGCGAACCGCCTCACGCATCCGCGCTACGGGATCGAGCGGACCTACAGGCTGAGGCTGCGGCGCCCGGTGACCGAGTCCCAGCTCCGCCGCCTGCGCCGCGGCGTCGAGCTGGACGACGGGCCGACGCGGCCGGCGAAAGCGCGCCGCATCTCGGCCCGCGTCGTGGAGATCACCCTCGCCGAGGGGCGGAACCGACAGGTGCGGCGGATGGTCGAAGCGGTCGGGAACGAGGTCGCAGGGCTGAAGCGCATTCGGTTCGGCCCGATGACCCTCGGGACGCTGCCGGAGGGAAACGCCCGGAAGCTGCGCCCACCGGAGGTCACGCGGCTCTGGAAGGATGCTCGCCCATGACGGAGCGTCTCTACGCCGTCCGCGGCGCCACCCAGGTCTCGAGCAACGACGTCAATGCGATCCTCGACGGCACCGAGGAGCTCCTTCGCGAGTTGATGAGCCGCAACAACCTGGATGCGGACCACATGGTCAGCTGCATCTTCACCTCGACCGACGATCTGAACGCCGAATTCCCGGCCGTCGCCGCGCGCCGGCTCGGCCTCGACCAGGTGCCCCTCCTGTGCAACCGTGAGCTCGACGTCCCCGGCGCGATGCGTAGCGTGATCCGCGTGATGGTCCACTACTACGCGCCGGAGGGCCATGCCCCCGCGCACACCTACCTCGGCGAGGCCCAGAAACTTCGGGCCGACCTGCACTCGGCGCAGTAGCCGCTCAGCTCCTCCCCGGAGCCAGTAGCCACACCGGCACCTCGCCGATGCCCTTGAGGCGCTCCGTGCCTCGGTCATGCAGCTGGAAGCCTCCATCCGAATTCAGTCCCTCGCGCAACGCCTCGTCGACCAGCACGGTCCCCGGCTCGGCCCGGTCCACAAGGCGGCTGGCCGTGTTCACGGCGCGCCCGAAGTAGTCGCCGTAGCGATGGAGCACGAGCCCGGCCGCGAGCCCGCCGCGCGACGGCGGGATCTCGGATCGTCCGCTCGCCGAGATCACTTGGACCGCGGCTTCGGCCGCCTGGGCAGCGGATGGGCAGACGAACATCGCCTCGTCGCCGATCAGCTTCACCACCTGCCCGCCGGCCTCGGTGACGATGTCCCACACGAGCGACTCGAAGCCGTTTAGGAGCCGGCCGAACTCGTCCGCGTCAAGCGACCCGCTGGTGCGCGTGAAGTCCACCATGTCGACGAAGCCCACAGCGACCTCCTCCTGCTCGCCGGGCTCCGAGGTTGCGCGGCGCCGGAGCGTCTCGTCCAGGCGGCGCCGGAGCCCGTAGAACAGGAGCCAGCCGAGCTCGGAATCGGCGATCCCGTGCTCGAACGCGTCGGTGATCGCCTGCTCGCGCAGTCCGTGCGCTTGCAGCTCGAGGAGGGTGTCGACCTGGATCTCGCCGATGCGGGTCAGGTAGGCGCTGATGGCTCGGGCCTCGCGAACCATCAGCTCGATCGCCTCCTGACGCTCGCCGCCGTCCAGCCGGCCGAGCCCCTCGGCCGCGATCTCCAGCGCCCGCACGTCGTCATCGGTATACGCCGGCTCATCCGGCGGCACGTCCGGGAATCCGAGGGCACGCCAGAGACGATCCGCGACCTCGTGTTCGACCCCCGCACGGCTGCAGAGCTCGGGCCAGGTCAGGTATCGCTCGCCGAGCCGGACGAGGCGCTCCGCGGCGGCTGCCGTGTCATCCGGTGTGCCGGTGTCGCGATTGGCCATTCGCGGAATCCAAGTTAGACACAATGCGGTGGTATGTCGATCACTTTCGCCCAGAAGCTCGAGCGGCTGCCTCATTACGAGGCGGGGCTCCACGAGGACGCCGCGCGAGAGGCGTTCGGGGCCGAGGACATCGTCAAGCTCGCCTCCAATGAGTCTCCCTGGGGGCCGCACGCGGCCGTCGCCGAGGCGATCGCGGAGGCGGCCTCGCGGCTGAACCGGTATCCCGACCAGTACGCGACGCGCCTTCGGCGCCGCATCGCCGAGCGCTTCGAGGTCGAGCCGGGTCAGGTCGCGGTTGGCAACGGCTCCTGCGAGATCCTGCTCGCGGCCGCCGAGGCGCTCTGCGAGCCGGGCTCCGAGATCGTCTTCGCCTGGCCCTCGTTCTCGATCTATCCGCACCTGGCCGCGCTCACGGGAGCGCGCGAGATCCGCGTGCCGCTCGCCGACGGCTACGTCCACGATCTCGACGCGATGCTCACGGAGATCACGGCGGCGACGCAGCTCGTGGTGGTCAACA
>VAYL01000247.1:5504-8292 GCA_005884305.1 Actinomycetota bacterium | reverse complement strand
AATCGCTCCGCCGGCGGGACCCTCTCACAATGTGAGGCGCGATGCCTTCCTTCGCCATGTCGATCGCATTCCTCTCGGTGGTCCAGGCCGCGATCGTCGCGTTGCCCGGCGACGCACCGCGACTGGTGCTCGATCGGCTGAGCAGCCGGTGGTGGGCGCTCGTTCCGCCCGCGTCCATCATCGTCGTGATCGGGCTGATCGCGCTGTACGCGAGCTCCGCCGACGCGCTGTCGGTGCTGGCGCTCGTGGCGGTGCCGCCGCTGGCCGCCGTGGCCCACTTTGGCGCTGGCTGTGGTGCCGCTGTTCGCGCTCGCATGGGGCGTGGGCGGATCACTGACCGGCGAGGCGGCGGGGCTCGCCCTTACCGCACTCGCATGCGTGACGCTGGGCGTGCTGCTCGCGGCGGTCGTCTCGCCCCGGTGGCTGAAGCTCGGGATCTATGCGATGGCGGTCGTGGACACCGTGTTCGTCGTGGCGGACCTGCTGCAGGGGCCGAATGCGACCCTCGTGGCAGCCGGGCCGCCTGGCGGGCTGCCGCGCTTTCAGGCCGTCTACTTCGGGCAGGCGACGATGGGGTTCGGGGACGTGTTCATCGCCGCGACGGTGGGTGCGCTTCTGGCGCGCCAGCGCCGTTCCCAGTGGGAGGCGGCGGCGCTGGCGACGGCTCTGGGGCTCGCCTTCGATCTCCTGTTCTTCGCCGTTGACCTTCTACCGACAACCGTGCCGATCGCGGTGACGCTCGCGTTGCTCGAGGCGCGCGATCGCCGAAAGGCGGCCCGATCGCGCGAGCGGGAGATGCGTGATCTCAGGCCGGGCTTGCCGCTGACGCCCGAATCAGGATCGCGCGCGCCTGCGCGAATGTCACCAGGCGGGCGCCGTCCTCGTCCCAGAGCTTGAGCCGCACCGCCCGCAGGCCGTCCCATAGCGACAGCGTGGGTACATCGTGGAAGATCGCGTTCTCATCATGCGCGCGCTGGAGGTTGTAGTTCGGTACTCGAGTGCTGAGGTGATGCACGTGGTGCAGGCCGATGTTGCCGGTGAAGAACCGCAGGATCCTCGGGAGCTTGAGGTACGAGCTTCCCCGCAGCGCCGCATCGGCATAGCTCCAGTCGCCTGAGCTCTTCCAATAGGTGTCGTCGAACTGGTGCTGGACATAGAAGAGCCAGACGCCGACCGCGGCGGCCAGCACGAGGGACGGGCCCTCCACGAGCAGGAACTCGCGCCAGCCGAGGAGCAGGCAGAGCCCGCCGATGAGCGCCGCGAGAGCGACGTTCGTCCCGATCACGCTGTGGCGGATGCGCGGTCGCGCCGATGGAGGCACGAAGCGTGGCTGGACGAGCATGGCCCAGACCGGCCCGATGCCGAACATGACAAGGGGGTTCCGGAATGCGCGGTAGGCGAGCCGGCGGCGCCAAGGAAGAGCGCCGTACTCGGCCACGGTCAGGGTCTGCACGTCGCCCACGCCGCGCCGGTCCAGGTCGCCGGCCGTGGCGTGATGGACGGCGTGGCTATGGCGCCAGCTCTGAAACGGCGAGAAGACCACGAGGCCCAGGATCCGCCCCAGGAACGCGTTCGCGCGCTTTGACGGCAGAAACGATCCGTGGGTGCAGTCGTGAAAGACGATGAAGGTGCGCAGTAGGAACCCCGCCGCGGGCACCGAGAGGGCGAGGACGAGCCAGTACGAGACGTCGAGCGCCAGGTACATCGCGGCCCAAAGGAGCGCGTAGGGGACCAGCGAGGTCAGGAGGTCTAGCGTCGCGCGACCGACATGGCCGCGCTCATACGGGGCGAGGGCATCGCGCCAGAACGCCCCCTCCGATCCCTGCTTCCCGCCCGTGTCGGAGGGATTTTCCGTCATATCGTGCTCCTTTGCTCGTTGCCGCGTGATCCGATGACACGCGTTCAAGGCGTCGTCCGGTGCTAAGCCGCCGCTGGATCCCGCTCCCTGTCGCAGGAGAGAGGCGGCGCCTCGTCCAACACCCACCTAGCGTAACGGCAATCCTTAAGGGATCCTCTCGAAGACGAGCCGGTAGGTCGAGAAGCTGTCGCTCGAAGCAGACGCTGTTCGCGCTGACTCCGGAGGTGAACGCGCGCCGAAAGCTCGGGCTCACCAGCCAGCGCGGCGCGAGTCGCAGCTTGAGAAGGGTCTTCCGCACGCTCGGCTCGGCGAAGCGCCGTCGCCATTGCCGAATGGTCTCGATGTAATCGAGCCGGCCGCTGGAGCTCGCGACCAACGTGAAGTCGGGCTCGGCGCACCGAACGATCTGTTCCTGTCCGAAGGGGAGCCAGGAGCCGGGGAACTGGTAGGACATCAGCGCGAGGTACCAGGCATCCGAGTCGCGCGGAGCGTCGATCGAGACCTGGTCAACGGGGATCATCCTCGGGCCGAACACCATCGTCTGCAGATAGAGGCGGCCGCCGCTCGGCAGCACGCTGGCCATCCGCGCGAACAGATCGCGGTACACGTCGTCTTGCCGTCCGGCGCGGTAGTCATCGGGGGAGCAGAAGTGCTCGAACGCCCCGAGGCTCGCGATCGCATCGAACCCGCCGAACATGGAACGGTCCAGCGCCCGTGCGTCGTGCAGATGTACATCGAGCCCGTGACGCCGACAGGCCGCGACCTGTGCGGATGACAGGGTCACGCCGACGCCGGTCGCCCCATGCCGCCGCGCGTAATCGAGAAGCGGGCCCCAGCCGCAACCGAGATCCAGCACCCGCCTCCCCGG
This sequence comes from Actinomycetota bacterium, assembly GCA_005884305.1. Taxonomy (GTDB): domain Bacteria; phylum Actinomycetota; class Thermoleophilia; order Solirubrobacterales; family 70-9; genus AC-56. The sequence goes on along the minus strand of VAYL01000247.1, from coordinate 5,566 downwards.
GCCGATCCCGATCTGCTCGGCCACGTAGTCGTGCTTGCGGCGCTGGGCCTCCTCGAGGCTCA
>VAYL01000247.1:3731-5491 GCA_005884305.1 Actinomycetota bacterium | reverse complement strand
GAAGTCGCCGTCGTACTTGGCTCCGCTGAAGTCCGCGAGCTCCCCCAGGCTGAGCCGGAAGATGCGGTCGATCAGCGAATAGGTGAACTCGAGGTCCTCGTGCTCGGCCAAGCGTCGAGGCTACCTGGCAGGGGACACGCTGCGCGGCGACGCTCCCACCAGGCGCACGCCGCCATCACCGCGCCTGCGTACAGCCAGCCGAGAAGCACGTCGAAGAAGTAGTGCTCGCCGGTCGCGATCAACGTCAGCCCCATCGCGAGCGGATAGAGCGCCAGCAGGGGCCGCACCCAGGGACGGACTCGGCGCCAGAGGAACATCGCGACCAGCGCGGTGAAGGCCGAGTGAAGCGAGGGGACCGCGGCCACCAGATTGACGCTCGCCTGGCCTTCCGAGAAGAGTCCGGCGGTGCCGGTCCCCAGGACGCTCCACCCGTCTGAAGTGGTGCGATGGACACCCTCCAGAAGGCCGGTTTCTCCCGCCATCCACGGCGGTGCTGCCGGGAAGGCGATGTACGTGGCGAGGCCGGCCAGTGCGAGCGCGACCACGCGGTTGGCAAAACGGCGGAACGCCGCCCGGTCCCGGGCCCAGAGCAAGCCCGCGACGGTGAGGAGGTGTAGGTGAGCGTGAACGCGACGTCCCACCAGTGGACGACGCCCGGCTGATACAGGTGCGCCTGAAGCCATTCGGTCGGCGTGTGGCCGAAGAAGACGAAGCGATCGAAGTCCATCATCGGATGCACGTGGGCGCCGATGCCGAACGAGTCGGCCGCACCGCGCGAGAAGTCGTACGCGCTGAGGACGACCACCATTGGCAGCCAGTCGAGGACGAGCCGAAGAATCTCCCGCGGGTGGCGGCCGATCGAGGCGCAGGCCAGCGCGCCGCAGATCCAGAGCACCACGAGCTCCCGTTGCACAGGGATTCCGTAGTAGGCGCTCCAGGCGCCGAGCGCCGCGAAGTAGAGGACGAGGGCGCAGCGGCGGGCCACCGCCCAGCTCAGGAACTGGGAGCCGTCTCTCCGTTCGGACGCGACGTGCGCGATGTCGGTTGCGCTCACGGGGCCAAGACACCGTACCCGCGACGTTGTGCGCGGTGCCCGCAGCTCAGAGACTTGTTCTTGCCGCGGCTACCCGTAGCCCCGCCCGGAGGTCATGGCGCCTCCCCGGCTATGGAACGAACTCGACGTTTGTCCAGATGTCTGTATCGCCGTTCGGCGGCCCCGGACTGTTGCGGCCGTCGGTCCAGATCGGATAGATCACGCCCTCCGGAGAGGCGATGCCGTTGTAGTCGCCGGCGAAAGCCCCCGAGCTGAAGAAGCTCGTGTTCGGGTTCCAGACGGAGCTGCTGATGTTGCGGTTGGCCCAAGTCGTGCCCCCGTCGGTGGAGTCGCCCTGGAACGTCTGGATCAGCACGTTGCCTGGATCGTTCCGGTTGTCGAACCAGATCGCGTGCAGGTTTCCCTCTGGATCGACGTCCATCCATGGCAGGAACTGATCGCGCGGCGCCGGCGCGCCGGTCCCGGTGACGCTGACAGTCGTCATGTCAGACCAGGTGTGGCCCTGGTCCGTTGACTTCGTGAACGAGATATCCGCCCCCGAGGTCGCTCGGTTGATGTTGTTCTGGACGATGTAATTGAGCGAGTGATCGACCGGATCGAACACCAGCGGCGCCGAGGTCGATGCCGGCCACCTGGCGTTCTTCTGCGGCAGCAGGTCGTCCGGGTTGGGATTGTCCTTCCACTGGCCCGGCTTGTCGATCCGGTG
>VAYL01000247.1:3100-3543 GCA_005884305.1 Actinomycetota bacterium | reverse complement strand
GCTGGCGTCGCCGAGATTGCCGTCGCCGTTCGGGTCGATGTTGTCGGTGTACGCGAGCTGCACGGGGCAATAGTCGCTGAAGCCGTTCGGCAGGATGTGGAACTTGATGTAGGTGACGTAGAGGCGCCCGTAGTGCTGGCTCGCTGGGTTGTTGTCGACCGTGATCTGCTCCTTGTCGAAGAACACCGCCGGGTTGAAGTCGCCGAGACTCGACGAGAAGTTCGAGATCGGATAGGCGCCGCGCCGCGCAGGGCTCCAGGTCAAGCCGTTGTCGGTTGACCGGAACACCTCGACCTCCGAGGGGGCGAAGGCGCGGAAGAAGCAGAGCTGGGCGAGGTAGAAGGCGCGGTCACGCTCGCTGTAGGTGAGCGCGGGGTCGCCGCCCCCGCCGCAGAAGTCGCCAGTCTCCCTCGTGGCCGAGGAGCGGAACTGCGTGCTCCAGT
>VAYL01000247.1:1148-2958 GCA_005884305.1 Actinomycetota bacterium | reverse complement strand
CGGCGAGGCGGCGCTCGACCTCGGGCTCAGGCCGGACTTGGCGCTGGTGACGCCCTGGTCGAGATAGGCTCGCACGCCTCCCGAGATACCTCCGGGGTACTTGTCGACGTGAGTCACCCAGCGCGGCGTTGCCGCCCCCGCCAGGCTCGTCCCTACCATCAGCAGCCCGACGACGGCGAGCGCCGCAGAGAACCCCATCGCCTTCCTCATCGCAACCTCCCGAGCAGTCGACCGAGCCGCACCCTACTCCTCTCGGTGCCGCCGCACCAGATCGCCTTGGTTCGCCCGCTGACCCTGGACTAAAGGGCTTCCGCCTAGTCGGGGCGGCGAGATTTGACTCGCGACCTTTCGGCCCCAGCCGGGCAGCAATCGGCGTCGATGCGTCCCTGGGCGTGCCTCCCGTCCCCATCGTCCCCGGTCGTGGACGATCCGAAGCCCGCTTCGGAAGCGAGCTTCACCTGAGTCGGGGCGGCGAGATTTGAACTCGCGACCTTTCGGCCCCCAGCCGAACGCGCTACCAAGCTGCGCCACGCCCCGGGGATGCGAGTTTACGCAAGGTTCCGCCGAGCTGAGGAGAGCGGGCGACGGGACTCGAACCCGCTTCCTTCAGCTTGGAAGGCTGATGTGCAACCAGTTACACCTCGCCCGCGGCGGCAGCCGATTATAGGTTCGGGCAGCGGGGATCTCGGCTGAGCACCCTACGGACGCCGCCAGGCGAAGAGGATCGTGTAGGTCTCGAACTTGGAATCGTCCTTGCCCTCTTTCGGAGCTCCCCAGCCGGCCCCGACGCCGATGTCCTCGAAGTTGCCGTTCAGGATGTTGCGGCGGTTGTACTTCGAGTTCATGAGGCGCTTGATCATGCGCCTGGGCGTGTGGTCGAAGCCCAGATCCTCCGCGTAGTAGTACTTGTCGGCGCCCGTCAGGTAGCCGCTTCGCTTCATGCGCTTCTTGAGCCCGGGCTCGCCCTGACACCGATGCTCGAAGCAGTCCTCGCGCAGCATCACCTTTGTGTGTTGCTGGGCGGCGCCCGCCAGGTGTGTGTTGTTCTTGAGCCTGCCGAGACCACGCTGAGCGCGCTTGTTGTTGACGAGGCACCGCATCGCCTTGCGCAGGTTCGCGAGCGACGTCTTGTGCGGTTGAGCTGTCGCGTGGGGGCAGCTGGCGAGGGCGGCGGTCGTCCCCGGAGCTGCCGCGATCGCGACGAAAGCCCCGAGCGTCAGAGCCACGATGGTCGCGGCGATGCCGCTGCGTGCCCTGCATTCCCTGGCCATCATCGAGAGGGTACTCCGACCTACAAGATCAGCGGGGGACCGAGGAATCGAACCTCGAGCGGCGGTTTTGGAGACCGCCATGTTGCCGTTACACCAGTCCCCCAGCGGCATTCAGCTTAGTCGGAGGCCGGCTACGTCTTCGGACCGATGAACTGGTCAAGGATCCGCACAGATTCCTTCCGGTAAACAGCGATCTGCTTCGAACTGGGGCGAGTCCAGCGAACGCCGAGCACGTCCAGGCTCTCGCAGTACAGGCGTTTTATGTCCTCCGACAAGTTCGAGAAGTGGTACCGGGGACAGAGATTGCCGCGGTCGTTGGCATGAGACCGCGTAGGAAGGCTTCGCGTTCTTGCGCGACCAGCCGTTCCTGCGTATCTATCGGACGGACAGACCTACAATCGCTTGCACGCGGGCGTGCTGGAATCTAGGCATACAGGCCAGGCTTAGAACCTGGTGCTCGAAAGAGCTTGAGGGTTCGAATCCCTCCGCCCGCATCGCGCTTCCCCGAAGACCGCCGCAAATCCTTGCGAACAACCGTC
>VAYL01000247.1:0-1138 GCA_005884305.1 Actinomycetota bacterium | reverse complement strand
CGAGCGTTCGGCCCGGATACGAGCTCTGGCGCCCCAACAGGGAGAAGCCGGAGACCAAGACGACGAAGGCGATCATCTCCTTCGTCCTATTGGTGTCCGCTGGCCTGCTGGTCGTAATCACGCTCGGCGGCTGGTCGCGGCTCGAGGGGGCGAGCGTCGGGGTCATCACGCTCATCTGGGCGCTCCTTTACGTTGTGTTCGCGTTCCTCATCGCTGGCCGCTGGCAGCGCGGGGTGCTGCCCGTCGCGTCGGCGCTCGCGATCATCCTCGCGATCTTCGCCGCCGTCGCGGCGCCCGAATGGTTCGCTCGCGACAAGACCGGCTTGAGCGGCCCCGCGCTTCCGTCCGACTTCATCGGCCTGCTGACGATCCTCGTCGTGCCGATTCAGCTCCTGCTGATCGTGGTCGCCATGGTCGGCTTCAACCAGAACTGGCACGTCGAGGAGGAACGGCCGGTCGGCGGGGTCCCGTTGCCCGGCGAAGACGAGCCTGACGGCGAGCCCGCGCGGCCCTAGAACAGCTGCGGCTGCGCCTCTTCGCGGCGCTCGATCAGGTGCGGGCCGTCGTCGCGAACGTCGTTGACGAAGTCGCCCACCTCCAGCGGGACGAGGGCGTCCTCGGGCGCGGGAGAAAGCAGTGCGAGGAGCTCTTCCTCGTCGAGCTCGGGATCCAGCCACAGCGCCTCGGCGTCCGGCTGAAGTACCACGGGCATTCGGTCGTGTATCGGCCGGATGAGCGCGTTCGGATCGCAGGTGACGATCGCGCAGCTGTGAAGCGGCTCCGACTTCTTCTCGCGCGACGCCAGCTCTGTCCAGATGCCCGCGAAGGCGAAGAGGTCCCCATCCGGGCGGCTGAACCACATTGGCGTTTTGCCGCTCTCGTCATTTCGCCACTCGTAGAACCCGTCGGCGGGGATCAGGCAACGGCGCTCGCGGAACGACTCGGCGAACGCCGGCTGCTGGGGCAGCGACTCAGCCCGCGCGTTGATCAGCGGCGGCCCGGAGCGCCGCTCGGCCCACCGGCCTGGGACAAGGCCCCAGCGCAGCCGGCCAAGCTCGCGACCCCCAGAGTCCGTGCGTCTGACGGCGAGCACCGGATCGGTGGGCGCGATGTTGTAGCGCGGCTCCTCATTCGTCAG
>VAYL01000030.1:5863-6787 GCA_005884305.1 Actinomycetota bacterium | reverse complement strand
GAACGACGAGGACAAGCCCGTGCTCCTGGCGACCGGATCGTCCATCTACCTCCCTGGGCGCCCCGCGAGCCTGGGCGAGGTCGAGCTCAGCGAGCCGGAACGGGCGGCGCCCGAGTAAGGCGGCCAAGCTACCGCCAAAGCGGCTCCGCGGAACCGCTTACGACACGCTTTCGTGACGATTCGGCGCATGTCTCTTCACATCCAGGTGTCCACTTTTGGATCGCATTGGGCCCGGCCGTTCTCTACCCCGCAACTTTGCCCGACATTTTCCAGTTGTCGGGCAAACTTGCGGGGTTCGTCCGACCCGCCGCGGACCAATCAAGCGCGACCGGTCGCGGGCATCGCCGTAACGGACTCAGGCGTCTAGTACCGGACTGAGGCGAGGTAAAGACCATGCGCCGGGGCCGTCTCGCCGGCGCGGTCGCGCAGCGCGCCGTCCAGCAGGCTCCCGAACTCCTCGAGCGAGCGCCTGCCAGCCGCCACCTCCAGCATCGTGCCGACGAGGACGCGCACCAGGTGGCGCATGAAGGCGTCGGCCTCGATCCAGAACTCCAGCAGCCGGCCGGGGAACGGCGCCCCCAGAGGATGCTCCAGCCACTCGGCGCGCGTGACGTCCCGCTCGAATCGGACGTGCTCGGTCTGGGTCGGAGTGAAGGCGGTGAAATCGTGGGTGCCCACGAGCCGCCCAGCACACGTCTCCAGCGCCTCCGTCTCCACCGGATACGGCCACCAGAGGGCGCGATCAATCTCGAGCGGATGGCGGACGGCGCCGGCGATGACCCAGTAGCAGTAGGTCCGCGACCGAGCGTCGCGCCGCGCGTCGAACCCGTCGGCCGCCGCTTCGGCCCGAAGCACCGCGATCTCCGCAGGCAGCATGGAGTTCACGCGCCGCATGAACCCGTCCGGCGGCTCGGCCGGCGGATT
>VAYL01000030.1:0-5815 GCA_005884305.1 Actinomycetota bacterium | reverse complement strand
ACCGGCGACCGTCAGCGGCACCGGATGCTGAAAGATCGTCTCGAGCGCGGCCTCGAGCTCTCCCTGCACCGTTCGCAGCCCCGGCTGCGCCGCCCAGCCCGCGAAGGGCGATCCGTCGTAGGCGATCGTGAGCTTGACGGTGGGCAGCCGGCTCAGACCAGCTCGAGGAACACCATCTCGGTGGAGTCGGACCGTCGCGGGCCGAGCTTCACGATCCGGGTGTAGCCGCCCGGCCGCTCCACGTACCGCGGCGCGATCTCCTCGAACAGCTTGTGGACGAGGAACCGGTCTTGGCCGAGTGCCGACAGCGCCTGCCGCCGAGCGTGCAGGTCACCGTTCTTCGCCAGCGTGATCAGCTTCTCGATCTGGGGCTTGACGGCCTTGGCCTTCGCCTGGCTGGTCTTGATGCGCTCGTGCTGGATCAACTCGCGCTGGAGGTTGCGCATGAGCGCCTTGCGGTGCGCAGAGTCACGGCTCAGCTTGCCCTTTTGCTTGCCGTGGCGCATCGGCCTACTCGTCTCGGAGATTGAGTCCGAGGGCGTTGAGCGCGTCCTTCACCTCGTCGGTCGAGCGCTTGCCGAAGTTCGGGATCGCGTTGAGCTCCGACTCGGAGCGCTGGACCAGGTCGCCGACGGTCTGAATGCCCGCGCGCTTGAGGCAGTTGTATGCCCGCACGCCGATCTCGAGCTCCTCGATGAGCCGATCGTCGCCCTCGGCGGCGGAGACCGGACCGAGAACGGTATCGGCCGCGCCCGCGCCATCCCGGCTCGTGAGCTCCTCGACACGGTCGGCGTCGGTGAAGATCGCCAGGCTCTTGATCAGGATCTCCGCAGCCTCGCGGAGCGCGCCGGCGGGCTCTAGCGACCCGTCGGTCTCGATCTCGAGCTCGAGCTTGTCGAAGTCGGTCCGCTGCCCGACGCGGGCGGTGTCGACCGCGTACGAGGCACGGCGGATCGGCGAGAAGATCGAGTCGATCGGGATCACGCCGAGCGGCTGATCCTCGGTCTTGTTCTCCTCGGCCGGCGAGTAGCCGCGGCCGCGGCCGATCGTGAGGTACATCTCGAGCTTGGTCTTCTTCTCGAGGGTCGCGATCGACGCGTCGGGATTCAGGATCTCGACGCCGGCCGGTAGATCGATGTCCTTGGCCTTGACCTCGCCGGGGCCGCTCGCGACGAGCGGCGCCTCGACCTCGTCGGCGTCCGTGTGCATACGGACGACGATCTCCTTGAGGTTCAGGACGATGTCGGTGACGTCCTCCTTCACCCCGGAGACGGTCGAGAACTCGTGGGCGACTCCCTCGATCCGCACGCTCTTGATCGCGGCTCCGCCCAGGGAGGACAGGAGCACCCGCCGCAGGCTGTTGCCGAAGGTATAGCCGAAGCCCTTGTCGAGCGGCTCGATGGTGAAGGTCCCCCGGTTGTCGTCGACGCTCTCGGAGGCGATCTTCGGAATTTGGAATTCGGGCAGGGTGGTCATTGCTTCCTTCGTTGTCGCTTTTTGGGTTGCGAGCCCTACTACTTCGAGTAGAGCTCGACGATCAGCTGTTCTGAGACCGGCGTGGTGATCTCGCTGCGGTCCGGCAGGCGGAGCACCTTCGCGGTCAGTGAGTCGTGGTCGGCCTGGAGCCATGGGGGGACGGCCGCGGTCAACTCGGTGGCGGAGCGCACGACGTCGGCGGCGCTGGAGTTGGGCTTGATGGAGATCACGTCGTCGGCCCGCACCCGGTAGCTCGGGATGTTGACCCGGCGGCCATTGATGAGCCAGTGGCCGTGGCCGATCAACTGGCGGGCCTGGCGGCGCGAGGCGGCGAAACCGAGGCGCACCAGAACGTTGTCGAAGCGGCGCTCGAGGAGTCGCAACAGGTTCTCACCGGTCACGCCGGGCTGGCGTGACGCCTTGTCGTAGTAGCTGCGGAACTGCTTCTCGAGCACCTGGTAGTAACGGCGCGCTTTCTGCTTCTCGCGGAGCTGCTGGCGGTACTCGGATTGGCGCATGCGGCCGCGGCCGTGCTCTCCCGGCGGATAGGACCGGCGCTCGACGCCGCACTTCTCCGTCAGGCAGCGCTCCCCCTTGAGGAAGAGCTTCTGCCCCTCCCGGCGGCACTGCTTGCACTGGGGTCCGGTATCGCGGGCCATCAGACTCGCCTCCGCTTGCGGGGGCGAACCCCATTGTGGGCCTGGGGGGTCACGTCCTTCACCGTCGTCACCTGCAGCCCGGCCGCCTGAAGGGAGCGGATCGCGGTGTCGCGCCCGGAGCCGGCACCCTTGGCGTGTACCTCCACGCGCTCAAGGCCGTGCTCCATGCCCTTGCGTGCGGCGGAGTCAGCGGTGACCTGCGCCGCGAACGGCGTGGACTTGCGCGATCCCTTGAAGCCGGCGGAGCCGGCGGACTCCCAGCAGACGACGTTGCCGTCGGTGTCGGTGATGGTCACGATCGTGTTGTTGAAGCTCGTCTTGATGTGGGCGACTCCGTAGGCGATGTTCTTCTTGACGCGGCGGCGCGTTCGGCCCCGGGCTCCCCTCTTTGGCTGCGGCATCGCTCGTTCTCCCTACTTCGGCGACGGCGGCTTGCGGCGGCCGGCGATGCTCATCTTCTTGGGGCCCTTGCGGGTCCGCGCGTTGGTCTTGGTCCGCTGACCGTGGGCGGGCAGGCCGCGGCGGTGCCGAAGTCCGCGGTAGGAGCCGATCTCCGAGAGCCGCTTGATGTTCTGCGAGCGCTCGCGGCGGAGATCGCCCTCGACCTCGCGCGACTCGACCGCCTCGCGAAGCTTCACGACCTCGTCATCGGTCAGATCCTTGACGTACGTGTCCGGGTTGACGCCCGTGTCCTTGACGATCTTGCTCGCGGTCGACTGGCCGATGCCGTGGACGTACGTGAGACCGACCTCGACCCGCTTGTTCGTGGGGACGTTCACGCCCGCGATCCGCGCCATCAGCCCTGCCTCTGCTTGTGCCGGGGGTTGGAGCAGATCACGAGCACGCGACCGCGCCGCCGAATGATCCGGCAGCGCTCACACATGGGCTTTACGGACGCTCTTACCTTCACCCTCTACTCGCTGGGTCGTATCCAATCAACTTCGGAGAAGGCCCACACGCCCCATGAATCGGGCCCGCAGGCACGAAAAAACGGCCCTTCGGCCAACCGAGAATGGTAGCAGGGGCTTGCCTGAGCGCCCTGCCTGGCCACGCACGAGGACGCCCGAACGATCCCCCGGCCGGTTTGGGCGCTTCTTACCCCATATAGGACCAATAGTGCGCCAAAGCGCGGGATCTAGGTGTGTCGAGCGGCGGTTCTGACCGACACAGCCTCGCCACCGGTCCGCCGGCGGCGGCGGACCCGGAACGGACCCACCAGCCCCAGGAAGCCACGCACCAGGCGGAACGCCCCAGTGATAATGCCGCCGATCAGAAGGAGGGGGAGCGCGAAGGCCACCAGCGGGAGCGCGAGGACCAGCGCCAAGGCGATTCCCGGCAGCGCGAATGGGAGCAACGCCATGGTCAGCATGCCCGCGCCCACGTTCCAGTTGGAGAGCTCGTCGAAGATCTCGCCACGCGAGGGACCCTTCATGAGGCCTCCTTTCGTCGTCTCGTCTACTGAGATGACGCGTGGCGCAGCCGATATGTGACGAGCGGAGCCGCCCTAATCCAGGTTCTCCACGATCTCGTTCGCCCGCGACCACTGCTCGGGCGGAACCACCAGAAAGACGTCACCGTGGCCGAACCGGTCGAGCGGGTGGTCCGCCAAACAGGCAGCGTCGACGCCGGCGCTTTGAAGATGATCGCGCCACGCGACCGCAGTCTTTTCGTCCTCGATCGTGGCCACCGTCTCCCAATCGGCCAGGCGCGGATCGCCACCGATCGCGACGGCCGGCTCCTTGGCAACGCGAGATTTGATGAAGCGCCTGAGAGACATGGGATCACGGCCTTGGGATCCCGAGACTCTAGGCGCTACGGCAGGTTCTTCTTGACCGAAACCGTCTGCTGGAACGTCGGGCGGTTTTGGAAGGGGGCCGGCGGGATCCCGATCGCCGATGTGATCACCGCGCGGTTCTGGTCGTAGCACTGCGGGTCCGGGTCGCCGCTGCAGTCGTCGTTCTGGCCGTAGAGCGTGCTCGGCCTGACCTTGAGCGCCTGGCGCAGGGAATCGCGTAGCGCCGCGCGGCACTTCGCCTTCGACCCTCCGCCGCAGTACACCCTGCTGTAGGCGCCGCGTGGCTTGGGGCCGAAGAGGTCGCGCAGGTCCTTCGAGACGTAGCCCCACCAGCCGGCGAAGAAGTCCGGCGCCGTCGCCGCGCCGCGGGTGTGGTCGCCCACCGGGAGCATCCCCTGGACCTGTGAATAGAGGTGCTTGCCCAGCGTCGGCTCGAACTCCGCGCGGACGAGGAGCGGCCACCACGCGTCCATGAGCTCCACGGCTCGATTGTGTTCGTAGACCCCATCCCGGTTGAGGTCGCGGCGGGTCCCGCCCGCCCGCTGCCACGCCATTAACGTCGACAGCGCGCTCCGCAGCTTCGGCGAGTGCGGATTGCCGATCACGCGCTTCAGCAGAGGTAGCAGCTTTACCGCCCGCAGGTCCTCGGTCGCCGGCTCCTCCATGGACTTGACGAGCTGGGCGAGCGATGCCTTCTTGCCGCCCTTGATGGCGGCGCGTACGCGGTCGGCGATCATCTGCTGGCGGTGGATCGGGCCGTAGTCGTACTGATCGTCGGCGGCGGCCCAGCCGGGCGCCTGCTTGTTGTTCCACGAGACGAGATATCGCGGATCGACGGCATGCGGGTGGCGCTTCAGGGGCAGCCAGTCCGCCTCGTGCGTGCTCGGGTTGTAGCCCTTCCAGTCGAATTTGCCGGTTCCGAGGATTGGGAAGTCGGGTGACGTGCCGCGAGCCCGCTGCGGATACCAGCCGGTCAGGTAGTAGGCGATGTGCTTGGAGTCGAGGTACGACCAGTTGAACGCGAAGTTCATGAAGCTCGCGGCCTTGCGGAACGAGCCAGGCCCGTGGCGCATGAAGTGCGGGTTGTTCATCTTCGTGAAGAAGAGCGCCGAGTCCGCCTCGTGGAAGTACGTCGAGCGCGCCGAGACGAAGGCCACATTCTTGCCGTGCACCTTGCCCCGCGCGTAGACGATTCCGTGCACGGTGCGGTACGCCTTCAGGGTCTCGCTGCCTGGATCGGGCGGCGTCCCCGGTCCCGTGTTGACCCACGTGTTGGTGCGGTCGAGCTCCTGCATCGGCAGGCATTTGCCCTTGTAGCGATAGTGGAACTTGTCGTGGCAGAGGACCTCAGCGAACGTGTCGACGTTGTCCGAGGTCGCGGTGGTCGCGCTCCACGCGTAGTCGTCGCCGTGGCCGAGCAGGACATAGAGGTTGACGCCTGGGAACGTGGCGCCGCGGGCATCGATGCCGGGCCCGTGGACATCCATCTCCATCAGGATCTGCGGGTCGAAGTAGCCGACCTGAGGGCCCAGCACGCCGATGGGATGCCCGGTCTTCGACTCCCGCGCGGAGACCAGCTCCCAGTTCGACGCGTGCGGCATGTGAAGGTCCCGCATCAGCTCGGCGCCGACGTTTCCGAACTCGCCCTGGGCGCTGGCCGACTCGGATTGCTGCACCGGCGGCGCCACCGGCGCCGGATGGACGGAGCCGGGATCGGGAAGCGCCAGGCCGCGCTTCGCGAAGGCGCTGGTCGTCTCATACGGGAACCGATTCTTGACCGTCGTTGGAGCCTCCGGATCGTTCTTCGACCGGAATCCGAGCCACGCACGACGACCCGCCTTGTGGCCGAATCGCTTTTCGAACGACTGCATTAGCTGCGCGGAGT
>VAYL01000029.1 GCA_005884305.1 Actinomycetota bacterium | reverse complement strand
GATCTTGTGCGGCCCGGGCAGGCCCCCGGATAGGACCGCGGACGTGGCGGGCTCGACGGCCACGACTTGAATCGACGGCCGGCGCTCCTTCAGCACCTGCCCGACGCCGGTGATCGTCCCGCCGGTGCCGACCCCGCAGACGAGCGCGTCGATCTCGCCGTCGGTGTCGCGCCAGATCTCCTCGGCGGTGGTGCGGCGGTGGATCTCCGGGTTTGCCGGGTTGTTGAACTGCTGCGGCATGAACGCGCCCCGCTCGGCGACGATCCGCTCGGCCAGCACGACGGCCTCGTTCATCCCGCCGAGCGACGGCGTCTGGTGCACCTCTGCGCCGTAGGTGCGAAGCAGCGCCGTCCGCTCGCGCGTCATTCCCTCCGGCAGCGTGAGAACGAGCTCGTATCCGCGAGCCGCGCACACCATCGCGAGGGCGATGCCGGTGTTGCCGCTTGTCGGCTCGACGATGACGGAGCGCCCCGGCTCAATGAGCCCGTCGCGCTCGGCGCCGTCGATCATCGCCACGCCGATCCGGTCCTTGACCGATCCGCCGGGACTCAGGTACTCGAGCTTGGCGACGACCTCCGCGTCGATGCCCTCGGTGAGGCGCTGCAGCGCGACGAGCGGCGTATCGCCGACCGTCTGCGACGCCTCACGCGCAATGCGCAGGGCGCCCTCTGAGGTTCCCGGCTGTGCCCCCACTGCGCCGTTCACCGTACCGGCTCGGGCGGCAGGAACGGCAATCAGATGTGGTACATCCCCGCGCCCGCCTCCTCGGCCTCGCGGCGGGCGATGTCCGCGATCGTCGTCGAGCGGAACACCTCGCGGAGGGACTCGACGCCCTCGGCCCAGATGCCGCCGGCCTCCTTGCCCTCCTGCCCCAGGCGGCCGTCCAGGGATTGCACGACCTCCAAGACGTTGATCTCCTCCGGGGGCCGGGCCAGCGTGTAGCCGCCCTTGACGCCGCGGTGGCTCTGGAGGAGGCCGTCGCGGCGGAGGGTCGTGAAGAGCTGCTCGAGGAACTGGACGGGCATCGCCCGGCGCTCCGCAACCTGGGCGATCGGGACCGGGCGATTGCCCGATCGGGCGAGCTCGGCCATCGCGACCACGGCGTAGCGGGACTTCGAAGTGACCGAGATCACTCGGTTGTTGTATCGGACACGGCGGCCAAAACGAAACACTCGCTCTTTCCGGGGGAGTCGCTGGCGCCCCCCGGCCGGCGCCGTTAGGATGCCCCCGGGGCCGTTGCCTGGGATCGAGCGATTCGCGCTGGATGCTCGTTTGCCTCGATGCCGAGCGCGGTTGGAGTGAGGAACGTGAACGACGACCGGCGCTGCCTTGTAATAGATCCGCAACCCACCGTTCGGCTCGGCGTGCGCGAGGCCCTCGCAAATCGCTACGAGGTGGAGGAGGCCGAGACCGGCTCCTCAGGACTGGAGCTCCTGATGTCGGTCGGTGACTTCGATGTCGTGATCGTCGACCTCTGCCGGTCGAACGGCCCCGTCACCGAGGACGACCTGATCGGTACGGCCGCCATCCGCGCGCTCCGCAAGGCGCAGCCCAGCCTCGGGATCGTTGCCCACGGCGCCCATCGTGAGCCTCACGCCGCGACGGAGGCGATCAAAGCCGGCGCGACCGCCTACGTGGTCAAGAGCTCTCCGCTGGAGTCGCTCAGCGACGCCGTCGACGCCGCGGCCGAGTCGGAGCGTTTCGTCGACCCGGCCACCACGGGGTCGCGCGGGCGGCCAGTGCTCACACGGCGTCAGCGCCAGATCCTCCAGCTCTACGCCGACGGTCACTCCACCGCACAGGTCGCAAGGCGCCTGGGCCTGAGCGCTGAGACCGTCCGAACGCACACCAAGGCGACCCTCGCCCGCCTGCGCGCCCGCGACCGCGCGCACGCGGTGGCGCTCGCCCTCCGAACGTCGCTGATCGAGTAAGTGATGTAGGGCGGCGAAGCCGCCGTCAGCGGTTGCTAGATCCAGCCGTGCTCGTGGGCGATCAGCACGGCCTGCGCCCGGTCCACCGCGCCGATCTTGCGGTAGACGTTGTGCAGGTGGGTCCGGATGGTGCTGACCGAGAGCGAGAGCTCGGACGCGATCTGCTTGTAGACCTTGCCCTCGGCCAAGCCCCGGAGGGCGTCGACCTCGCGGTCCGACAGCGGGCACGGGTCGGTGTTGCGCTTGAGCGCGGCGCCCGAGTGCGGAAACTCGTAGAGGAGCGGCGCGATCGCGTCGCGCTCGAGGCCGAGCTGTTCCGCCGCGGCCACGATCGACTCGGGCGGCACGGGATCCCCGCTCGCGTAGTGGACGACGAGGTCCGCCAGCCGGATCGCCGCGGCATGCCCAGTCGCCTTGGGCGAGTGGTGGCGCTCGATCGTGGCCGCCACGCTGGGCGCGAGGGCCCACCGCCGAACCAGGACGGCGCCGACCAGAGCGTGGTCGATGCCGAGCTCCCGGCGCTCGCGCCGGATCCGTTCGTCGGGGGTCGCCCGCTCGTCGGTGGTCTCCTCGAACGGCCCGTGTAGCTCGGTCAGCACAAGCTTTCCGACGTCGTGCAGAAGCGCCGCGACCGCGAGCTCGTCGCGCTCGGCCAGCCGCGCCAGATCCGCGATGCGCTCGGCGGCGTGCCGGGTCGCGACCGCGTGGCGGCGGAAGCGCTCATGGCGGTCGGCCTGAGCGTTCGGGTGCTCGAAGGGGTCGTAGGTGTTGACGCCGTCGACGATCTCGCGGATCCGCGAGACGGTCAGTATGTCGACCGCTTGGCGAACGCCGCGCGTGCGGCCATGGGGGCCGCCGCCGTTGTTCGCGGCGCGCATGACCTGAATCGCGAGGGCCGCATCGGACTCGATCGCCGCGGCGACCTCGTCTCCGGACGGCGCCGAGGCCTCGCTCGCGCGCAGAAGGCGCTGGCGGGCCTCCGCAAGAGCCGGAGTCGCCGACACGGTGTCGAACGCAGCCGCGAGCCGCTTGCCGCCCTGGCCGCTCGCCCGCTCACGCGTGCGCGCGGCCGGCTTGGCCTTCGCCGGCGCAGCCGACGATGGCGTCCGGTCACGCGACCGGGAGCCCCTCTCCTTGGTGGCAGTGCTCGTCATGGGCATCAGTACCCGCATCCCTTCATCGGCAATTCAGCGTCCGGGTTTAGCGATTGGGCGAGGGTTCTCACCCCATTCGCCATGGGTCCCAGCCCCCAGGCGCGCTTGCCTCAGGCGTCGAGCCTGCTCAGTGCCGCCTCGATCCGTCGCACCGACTCCTCGCGGCCGAGCGCCGCCAGGGAATCGAAGATCCCCGGTGAGACCGTCGTGCCGGTGATCGCGACGCGAATCGGCTGGTAGACGTCCTTCGGCTCCTTGCCGCTGCGCTCGGGAATCGGGCTGAGCGCCGCCTCGACGGACTCGGGCGAGAACCCGTCGGTCCTCCGCAGCGCATCGAGGGCCTGCGCCAACAGCTCGCGGACGTCGGGCTTCATCACGCGGTCCCAGGCTGCCGGGTCGTCGACCGGCTTGGCAAACAGGAAGCGGATCAGCGGCCAGGCCTCATCGAGCGTCTGGGCCTTGTCGCGCACGATCTCGCACGCCGTGCGGCGAAGCTGGGGTGCGGCCGCCTCGAATACCGCCGCGTCGGGCTCCGATCGCCCCCGCAGGTGCTCGGCGAGGCGGCGCTCGTACTCGTCCAGCGGCAGCTCGCGCATGTAGCGACCGTTCATCCAGCGGAGCTTGCGCGCATCGAAGACCGCCGGGGAACGCCCAACGCGTTCAATCGAGAACCGCTCGATCAGCTCCTCCGTCGAGATGAGCGTCGTGTCGTCCTCGGTCCCCCACCCCAGCAGCGCGAGGTAGTTGCGGACGGCGGCGGGCAGATAGCCCTCGTCGCGCAGCTCCTGCACCGAGGCCGCCGCCTCGCGCTTGGAGAGCTTGCCACCGCCCGGCGAGTGAAGCAGCGGCAGGTGGGTGTACCTCGGCGGCTCGGTCCCCAGCGCCTTCAGGACCAGGAGCTGCTTCGGCGTGTTCGAAAGGTGGTCGTCGCCCCGGACCACGTCGGTGATCCCCATGTCGGCGTCGTCGACCGCGACGGCGAGGTTGTACAGCGGGGTCCCGTCGCCGCGGGCGATGACAAAGTCGTCCTGAGTGCGGTTCTCGAAGCGCACCTCGCCGCGGATCGCGTCGTCGACGACGGTCTCGCCCTCGTCCGGGACGCGCAGGCGGACCGCCCCGACCGGCTCCTTTCGCGCCTCGCCACGGTACCCCGCGCCGCCGTGGGCCTTCTTCCACTCGCGCACGTCGGCGGATGTCGCGGGGTCGTAGTAGGCGTCGCCCGTCTCGACCATCCGCGCGATCGCCTCGCGGTGGCGCTCACGTCGCTCGTACTGGCTGAGCGGCCCCTCGTCCCAGTCGAGCTCCAGGTAGCGCAGGGCATCGAGGATCTGCTCGACGTTCTCGGGCGTCGAGCGCTCGCGATCGGTGTCCTCGATCCGCAGCACGAAGGTCCCGCCGGAGCCGCGCGCCAGCAGCCAGTTGTAGAGCGCCGTGCGCGCGCCCCCGATGTGGAGGGCGCCCGTCGGCGACGGGGCGAAGCGATACCGCGGTGCGTGACTAGTCTGCGAGCTCTCCATGCTGATCGGCGCGCATGTTTCCACAGGGGGCGGGCTCCCCAACACGATCGAGCGGGGGATCGAGCGCGACTGCGACGCCATCCAGATCTTCCACCAGAGCCCAAGGATGTGGCGGCCGACCGCCTACAGCGACGAGGACTTCGACGCGTTCCGCGAGGCGATGGATGGCTCGCCGATCGAGTCCGTGGTGATCCACGCCGTCTATCTGATCAACGCGGCGAGCAAGGAACGCGAGATCCGCCGTAAGTCGCTCGCGTCGCTGAAGCAGGCCCTACGCGTGGGCGACGGGATCGGCACCGCGGGCGTCGTGCTCCACGCCGGCGCGCGAAAGGGCGAGCCGTACGCGCCGTCCGTCAAGCGGGCGGGGAAGGTGATCCACGAGGCGCTCGAGAGCTCCCAGGGGTGCCCGATCCTGCTCGAGAACACCGCGGGGACCAACGGGCCGCTGGGCAAGAACTTCGACGAGCTCGCTGAGCTGATCGACGCCGCGGGCGGCGGCAAGCGGCTCGGGACCTGCATCGACTGCTGTCACCTGTTCGCGGCCGGTTTCGACATCTCGACGCCCCAGGCGCTCGCCCTGGTGATGGAGGAGCACGACGCGAAGGTGGGCGCCGAGCGCCTCGTCTGCGTGCACGTGAACGACTCGAAGGTCCCCTTCGGCGCCAACCGGGACCACCACGCGAACCTGGGCGAGGGCGAGCTCGGCCGCAAGGGCCTGCGGGTATTCCTGTCGGACCCGCGCTTCGAGGACCTGCCGGCGCTCATCGAGACCGCGGGGTCGGACGGGCGTGGCCCGGACCGCAAGGAGGTGCGCACCGCGAAGCGCCTACGCCGTGAGGGCTTGAAGCAAAGGGGTAAGCGGTAAGCAGTCGGGCGGGGCTTCGCCCCGCCTCGCGGTAAGCAGGCATGCTCCGAACCTGCCTACTGCGTACTGCCTACTACTTGCTACGCGATCGCGTCGCGGAGATCAAACGCGCTGTCCGCGTCGAAGAATCCCGGGTTCACGCACTCGTGCTGCGGCCCGCCGCCCTCGTACGCCGGCTCGACCCGGTACTGGCACTGCGGGAGCGGATCGCCGGTCATCTTGATGCCGCCGTAGCCGCCGCTGCGCTCCGCGGCCTCGAAGTGGCTGACGTCGATCTCCGCGCGGAAGACCTTGCGCATGCATCCCATGTAGCGGGCACCGCTGAGCGGATCGAAGTAGCTGTAGAGGTAGCGGCACCGGAGCTCGAGACATCCGCGGGGCTCCACCATCCGGTCGC
This sequence comes from Actinomycetota bacterium, assembly GCA_005884305.1. Lineage (GTDB taxonomy): Bacteria > Actinomycetota > Thermoleophilia > Solirubrobacterales > 70-9 > AC-56. The sequence goes on along the minus strand of VAYL01000029.1, from coordinate 355 downwards.
AGAAGGTGCGGCACTGCCGGCACTCGCCGGACGCCGTGCGCTGCTCGGACGGTTGCGTTACTGGCATGGGCGCAGTCTAGACCTGAGGCGTACGTGCGATCTGGCTAGGCGGCCAGCGCTCGCGGGCCGAGGAGCTGGTCGAGCTCCGCGCGGAGCGCGGGCGACGGCACGACGGAGTAGTCGCTGCCGAACCGCAGGCGGCGGGTCCCCTCGCGAGTGCGCATCTCGAGCTGCACCTCGCACTTGCCGGGGAACGCGCTGAACACGGACTTCAGGTCCTCGAGGAGCTGCGGCCCGAACTCGGCCGCGTTCACCCGCAGCACGATCCGCTCCGGATCCCGCGCCCGGGCCTTCT
>VAYL01000255.1 GCA_005884305.1 Actinomycetota bacterium | reverse complement strand
CGCTCTCGCCGCCGAGAGGATCGAGATCGACAAGCAAGCGACGCCCGCCTTGCTGATGTTCAACCTGTTCGAAGGCACGATTGGCCGCGCCTTCCTCGAGGGATGGTACGAGAGGTAGGCCAAGAGGAAGCGCTAGCGCACGCTGAGCCCCACGCGCCCGATCATCCCATCAGCGGTGAACTCATCCTGTCTCCGGCCTCATCGCTTCGACAGCCTCGGCTGCCGTCGCAAAGTTGCGCCACCAGATGCACTTTCCGTCACGCCACCGGATCACCTGCCACCACGTCTCGAGGACAGGTGTCCAGCTGGCAGCACCATGCGCTGTCCCGCGGATCCGTAAAAGGGTCATGTCCCCGGCGTCATCCAGTTGCTCGACTTCAGCGACGTAATCAGGGAGGAAGTCGAGGAGGCTGGTCCACCACCGGCGCACGCCCTCATGGCCGCGGTAGTCCCCCTCCAGCGCGCCGAATCGCGGCTCGATCTCGACCTCATCGTGCATGAGCGCCAGGAGCCGATCGAGGTCACGGCGGTTGAAGCACTCATACATGAGCATTGCGAGCTCCACGATCTCGCGCGACATCCCGTCGGGGAGGCTCCTTCAGGTCGCGGGTGGTGGGGCGGGTGTCAGTCCGTGGCGGCGCATCACTTCACCGACAGCGGCGAGATCGGGTGGGCCGCCCGCGGCGGCTGCGAGGACCCGACCCATGTCCTGGAAGTAAGCGGGCCCGAACACGCCCGGGGTTGCGATCGCGAGGAACTTCGCGTCGACGCGTCCGCGATTCTGGAACCCGTGGACCTGACCGCGTCGGATGCACAAGGAGTCGCCGGGGCCGAGGTCGACGGGATCGCCGTCGATCGTCCAAGTGCAGACACCCTCGAGGCCGTAGATCGTCTCCTCGAACGCGTCGTGGCTGTGAGGCGCAGGCACCTTTGCATCGGCCGGGACCAGGCACTCGAACACCGTGACGCTGCCGCCGGAATCGTCGACATCGACGAGGAAGTCGATCGAGATCGCGCCGACGCGGATGGTTGCTGTGGTTGACGCGTCCATTCGGGTCTCCTTCCCGATCGGCCAGCAAAACGACCTGACGACCATACCTCCGCAGACACGGGTTCGAAAGCCGTTCGATCAGGTCCATCCATGGAGAGCTGTCGCCGCGTAGTCCCCGCAGCGCGCTTCATGCACAGAACGGGCCGCCGGTTCGGCGGCCCGTTCGAAGTGCGGCTGCCCGGGCGTGGTGCTCAGCCCTTGAGCACCAGGGAGAGCACGATCCCGAACAGGAAGATGCTCTGCATGCTGTGCACGGCGATGCCGACCAGCGCGCTGCGGTAGCGCTTCGAGCCGTAGGCCTCGACGGGCACGAGCAGCGGGGCTGGGATGACCCACGGAACGTGCACGTGGTAGAGGGCGAACAGCACACCGTTCGCGAGCCAATCCCGCTTGCCGAACACGCCATTCATGCGAGGGAGCAGATACCCGCGGAAGAGGAGCTCCTCGCCGAGCACGGTGTTGAAGATCCACAGCACGACCAGCACGGCGAACCAACCCCAGGCGCCCTTGAGCATCGCCTGTCCGCCGTGCGAGGAGAGGAAGTCGCCGAAGTCGCGTCCCACCGGAGCGGAAAACGTGGGGATGAGCTCCTCGGCCGCGAACACGAGGACCAGCGGGATGAGGACGAGCCGAGCACGCAGCCAGAGCGCGTCCCGAAGCACGGATAGACGCAGGGTTCCCTGCTCCCGCTTCACCAGGAACATCACGAGTACGAACTGCCAGACGAGGCCCGCGGTCAGCAGGACGATCAAGGCTCGGCTCAGACGGTTCGAGCCGCTGAGCTGATCGGCGAGCAGCGGCGCTCCCACCCACGCGAGCAGACCCATCGGGAGGGCCGCCGCGGCCCAGACGCCGATGATGCCGCGCAGGCTCAGCTGCTTGACACTCGCGGCCGAGCGCTGCGTCGTGGCCGCGGGGATGGGGGTAGCGATGGTGCTGGTTGCTGCTTCCATGAGCCCTCCTTCGATGGTTGAGTCCATGCCGCGAAGCTATGGCCGTGCCGGCATGACCGCCTCGTCGGGAGGGTTGATTCGTTCTCCTACCTAGGTCGGAGGCGGGCCCGTGGGACCTGGAGTACGTTGGCTGCATGAGCCGGGTCTGGTCCCTCGCACGTCCGTATGCGTTCGACGTCCTCGTCGTGATTGCCGCGGTCGAGAGCGCGGTCGAGGTCGCGCTCAGGCGCGATTCGCCAGAGGCGCCGCAGACATCTCCCTGGTTCGCCGCACCCGCGCTAGCGGTGGTCCCGCTCCTGCTGCTCGGGCGCCGCCGCTTCAGCTTTGGCGCACCCGCGGCGGTCTGGGTTCTGGCCGCGACGCTGTCGTTGGTCGACGGCCGCTTGGTCACCTTCACGGCCAGCGTCTTCCTCGCCGGCTTCGTCGCCGCGTACCTGCTGGGGAACCTCAGCGACCCGGTCCAGGCGCGGCTCGGCTTGGCGATCGTGCTCGCCGGGGCCGCGATCGTCGTCTACAACGATCCGACCCACGATCCCGGCGAGTTCGTCTTTACGCCTCTCCTGTTCGCGATCGGCTGGCTCGCCGGGTTCGCACTGCGTGAGCGTGCCGAGCGAGCCGATGCGGCGGAGCTGCGCGCCACCCTGGCGGAGCGGGAGCGGGAGGCCGCCGCCCGGGTGGCCGTCGCCGAAGAGCGGACCCGCATCGCGCGCGAGTTGCATGACATCGTGGCGCACGCCGTCGGCGTCATGGTCCTTCAGGTCGGCGCGGTCCGGCATAACCTGTCGGGGGCACGCCCTGAGGACAGGAATGCGCTCGAGGACGTCGAGCACACCGGGCGTACGGCGCTCGTGGAGATGCGCCGGCTCCTGAGCGCGATGCGCGAGGACGGTGAGGACCTCGCGCTCAAGCAAGGGCTCGACAACCTCGAACCGCTCTTCGAGCAGGTGGGCCGAGCCGGCCTTCCGGTCCGTCTTCACGTCGAAGGTGAGCCCGAGCCGCTTCCCCGGGCACTCGATTTCACCAGCTATCGAATCGTTCAGGAGGGCCTGACCAACGCGCTCAAGCACGCACACGCAAGCCAGGCACACGTGACGGTCCGCTATGGGCCCGACGAGCTGGGAATCGAGGT
>VAYL01000028.1:8894-16110 GCA_005884305.1 Actinomycetota bacterium | reverse complement strand
AGGACATCTTCTCGATCACCGGGCGCGGCACGGTCGCCACGGGCCGTATCGAGCAGGGCATCGTCAACACCGGAGATGAGGTCGAGATCGTCGGGATCAAGGACACGACGAAGACCGTCGTCACCGGCGTCGAGATGTTCCGCAAGATCCTGGACCAGGGCCAGGCCGGCGACAACGTCGGCTGCCTGCTCCGCGGAACCAAGCGCGAGGACATCGAGCGCGGCCAGGTCCTCGCCAAGCCGGGATCGATCACTCCGCACACGAAGTTCAAGTCCGAGGTCTACTGCCTCAAGAAGGAGGAGGGCGGCCGCCACACGCCGTTCTTCTCGGGCTACAGGCCGCAGTTCTATTTCCGGACGACCGACGTCACGGGAGTCTCGAACCTCCCGGAAGGGACGGAGATGGTGATGCCGGGAGACAACGTCGAGATGACGATCGAGCTGATCAACCCGATCGCCATGGACAAGGGTCTGCGCTTCGCCATCCGAGAGGGCGGGCGTACCGTAGGCTCGGGGGTTGTCACCGAGATTCTCGAGTAGCGACCACGAGGGCCGGCCGCGAGGCCGGCCCTTATTCAGCCCGCGGTCATCCGCGGGTGGTGAAGGACATAAAACCTGGGGCGGCGCCCCACGAGCACGGGGCGGCGCCCCATCTGCGCAATAGGACCAGTAAGCAGCAGGACGTAAGCAGAGAGACAGGTACAAAACGAATTGGCTTCAATCGCCGCAAACAAGATCCGAATCCGTCTCAAGGCGTATGACCACGACGCCATCGATCGCGCTGCTCGCGAGATCGTCGAGACGGCCCAGCGCACCGGGGCCCGCGTCGCCAGTCCCGTTCCGCTGCCCACGGACAAGAACGTCTATTGCGTGATCCGCTCCCCGTTCAAAGACAAGGACTCGCGCGAGCATTTCGAGATCCGCACCCACAAGCGGCTGATCGACATCCACCAACCGACCCCGAAGACCATCGACTCGCTCCAGCGCCTGGACGCGCTGCCGGCGGGCGTCGACATCGAGATCAAGACCTGAGTGGTGGTGACGTGGCGGCGATCATCGGCAAGAAGATCGGGATGACCCAGGTGTTCACCGAGGACGGCACTCGCGTGCCCGTGACGGTGATCCAGGCCGGCCCCTGTCCGGTGACCGGCGTGCGCGCTTCAGAGAATGACGGTTACTCCGCCGTGCAGCTCGCGTTCGGCGAGGCGCCCGAGCACAAGCTCACCAAGCCCGAGCTCGGCCATCTGAAGAAGGCCGACGCCGGTCCGCTCCGGACGCTCGTGGAGTTCCGCGACCCGGACACCGAGTATCAGCTCGGCGAAGTGCTGACCGTCGAGCAGTTCGAGCCCGGCCAGCGGGTGAAGGTGTCGGGCACCGCGGTCGGCAAGGGCTTTCAGGGCACAGTCCGCCGCCACAACTTCGGCCGCGGCCCGGTCTCGCACGGCTCGCACAACGTCAGGGCGCCGGGCTCCATCGGCGCGAGCGCCGATCCTGCGCGGGTCTTCAAGGGCGTGAAGATGCCCGGCCGCATGGGCGGCAAGCGCGTCACCCAGCGTCGGCTGGAGGTCATCGAGGTCGACGCCGAACGCAACCTGCTGCTCGTGAAGGGCGCCGTGCCAGGCCCGAAGAACGGCACCGTCGAGGTGAGATCCGACTGATGGCCACCGCTTCCGCCACCAAGGCGCCCGTGCTGGGCAAGCAGTCCAAGGCGGATCTGCCCGCCGACGTGTTCGGCGAGGAGTTCCACGAGTCGCTCGTGCACGAGACGGCTCGCGCCGACCTGGCCGCCCGCCGCCGCGGCACCGCCTCTTCGCTCGGCCGCGGCGAAGTCGCGATGACGACCGCCAAGGCCTGGCGCCAGAAGGGCACCGGCCGAGCCCGCGCGGGCGCGCTGAGCGTGCCGCACCGCCGCGGCGGCGGCGTCGCCTTCGGACCGAAGCCGCGCGACTACGCGGTCAAGGTCAACCGCAAGGCCCGCCGCCGCGCTCTGCGTGCCGCGCTCTCGGTCCACGCCGCGCGCGGGAGCCTCGCCGTCCTCGACGGCTCGACGTTCTCGGAGCCCGCTACCAAGCAAGCGGCGCAGGCACTCGAGAAGTGGGCCGCGCGCAAGCCGACGCTGGTGGTGCTCGATGTCGAAGAGGTCGCGGCGCTCAAGAGCTTCCGGAACATCCGCGGCGTGACGGTCATGCAGGCGTCTCAGGTGGCCGTGGCGGATGTGGTTGGCCACGCTTCGTTGGTGCTTTCCCAGACGGCGCTCGAGCAAGTAGGGGAGCGGGCCAAGGAGAAGACCGACTGATGGATGTCCGCGAGGTGATCCTCGAGCCGGTCGTGTCCGAGAAGAGCTATGCGCTCATGGCCGACGGCAAGTACACGTTCCGAGTCGACCACCGTGCGCAGAAGACGCAGATCGCGCACGCGGTCGAGGAGATCTTCGACGTGCGCGTCGCCGCGGTGCGGACCGCCAAGGTCCGCGCGAAGCCCAAGCGGCGGGGGCTCCACTCCGGCCGCACCCGGTCGTGGAAGAAGGCGGTCGTCCAGCTGGCGCCAGGCGACCGGATCGAGCTGTTCGAGGGCGCGGCGGTAGCCGAGTAGCCATGGCAATTCGAAAGTCAAAGCCAACCTCACCCGGGCGGCGGTTCGCCACGTTTCAGCTGCGCGAGGAGCTGACCGAGAAGCGGCCGCACAAGCCGCTGACCAAGGGCAAGTCCTCCTCGGGCGGGCGCAACACCCATGGCCGGGTCACCTCGCGCCACCGCGGCGGCGGGGCGAAGCGGCGCTACCGCCAGATCGACTTCCGGCGCCGCAAGGACGGAGTGCCGGCCAAGGTGGCGACGATCGAGTACGACCCCAACCGCACCACCTATATCGCCCTTCTCCACTACGCGGACGGCGACAAGCGCTACATCCTGGCGCCGCAGGGCCTCCGTCCCGGCGCGCAGGTGGAGTCCGGGGAGCGGGCGGACATCCGCCCCGGTAACGCGCTGCCGCTGCGGAACATCCCGACGGGAACGGTCGTCCACAACGTGGAGCTCGTCCCCGGTCAGGGTGGGCGGCTCGGTCGCGCCGCAGGTTCCGGCATCCAGGTGGTGGCCAAGGAGGGCCCGATGGTGACCCTGCGACTTCCCTCTTCCGAGATGCGAATCGTGCGGGCGGACTGCCGCGCGACCGTCGGCACGCTCTCGAACTCGGAGCACCAGAACGTGGAGCTCGGTAAGGCGGGCCGCAAGCGCCACAAGGGCGTCCGGCCGCAGACGCGCGGCGTCGCGATGAACCCGGTCGACCACCCGCACGGCGGCGGCGAGGCGCATCACACGCCGGGCGGTCACCCCGAGACGCCTTGGGGCAAGCCCACGCTCGGCTACCGCACCCGGAAGAAGCGCAAGCCGTCGGACGCCATGATCGTCCGTGGCCGGCGCCGGGGCAAGCGCAAGGGAGGCAATCGCTAATGGGACGTTCGACGAAGAAGGGACCGCACGCCGAGGAGCGGCTGCTCCGGCGGATTCAGCAGATGAACGAGAGCGGGTCCAAGCAGATGATCAAGACCTGGTCGCGCAGCTCGACGATCTTCCCCGACATGGTCGGGCACACGATCGCGGTGCACGACGGCCGCAAGCACGTCCCGGTCTTCGTCTCCGAATCGATGGTCGGACACAAGCTGGGCGAGTTCGCGCCCACGCGGACGTTCCGCGCCCACTCGGGCAGCAAGGCCGAGCGTTAAGTGGTCATTCCTCCCAACACCGCACGCCTGACCCGCCTGCAAACCTTCGCCAGCCGGCGTCCTCGCTCGCTCGCGCACTTTTCACGTGCGCCACGCTCACTGCGTCCTTGGCCGACTCGGTTTTCGCCGGCTCAGTCGCACGCTGTCGGAAGGAGTGACCACTAATGGCCAAGACGAAGGACAAGGAGACGCAGGCTCCCGTGGTGCGCGCGAGCGCCAAGTACGTCCGCGTGGCGCCTCGCAAGGCGCGGCTGGTGGCCGACCAGGTGCGCGGCATGCCCCTGCCCGAAGCGCGCACGCTGCTTCGGTTCTCCACGCGGGGGGCAGCCGAGGACATCGAGAAGCTTCTGGCCTCGGCCGGCGCCAACGCCGAGGCCAATCACGATCTCGTGGCCGACGACCTGCGCATCGCCGAGATCACCGTCGACGAGGGCCCGACCCTCAAACGCTGGCGCGCGCGAGCCCGCGGCCGCGCGACGCGCATCGACAAGAAGACCTGCCACGTCAAGGTGGCGCTGACCCCGACCGAGGAGTAGGAGCCAATGGGCCAGAAAATCCATCCCGAGGGCTTCAGGGTCGGGTATATCCACGACTGGAAGTCCACCTGGTTCAACGAGCGCGAGTTCTCCGACTACCTGTTCGAGGACGTGGCGATCCGGGACCACATCGAGAACAAGCTCTCGCACGCGGGGCTCTCCGACATCACGATCGTCAAGCAGCGCGGCGAGGTGACGGTGGACATCCACACAGCGCGCCCCGGCATCGTGATCGGCAAGTCCGGCTCCGAGGTCGACGCGCTGCGCCGCGATCTCCACAAGATCACCGGCAAGCCCGTCAAGGTGAACATCCGGGAGATCAAGCGACCGGAGCTCGATGCCAAGCTCGTCGCCCAGTCGATCGCCGAGCAGCTTCAAAACCGCGTCGCCTTCCGACGCGCGATGAAGCGCGCCCTGACGTCCGCTATGCGCTCCGGCGCCAAGGGCGTGAAGGTGCAGGTCTCCGGCCGCCTGGGTGGCGCCGAGATGGCGCGCACAGAGGGCTACTCGGATGGCCGCGTCCCGCTGCACACGCTTCGGGCCGACATCGACTACGGCTTCGTCGAGGCGCGCACGACCACCGGCCGCATCGGCGTCAAGTGCTGGATCAACAAGGGGGAGGTCATGCCTGAGGGTTACCGCTCCGGCCAGATCGAGGACCAGGAGGAGGGCCTGGGGCCACGCCGCCGCCGCGGGCGCGGCCGCGACGGGGCACCCGGCGACGGCGCTCGCCAGCGCCCACCGCGGCGCCCGGCAACCGACACGGCGCCGCCTCGCGCGAAGGGCGATGTGACTCCCCAGACGCCGGCAACCCCGCCACAGCAGCCCCCAGCGGAGCAGCCGGCTCCCGAGCGGGCACCTGCGCCCCAGCAGGCGCCCCCGGCCGAGCAGGCAGCGGCCCCCGAGCAAGCACCCGCCCCGGAGCCGCCGCCGGCCGTCGAGGAGGCGCCGCAGGAGCCCGCGGGCGAGGCCCCGAAGCCTGAGGGGGAGTCCAGCTGATGCTGATGCCGAAGCGCGTCAAGCACCGCAAGGAGCATCGGGGCCGCATGCGCGGAAACACCAAGGGCGGCAGCCAGGTGGCATTCGGTGAGTACGGGCTGAAGGCGCTCGAGCGCGGCTGGATCACCAACCGCCAGATCGAGGCCGCCCGCGTCGCGATGACGCGCAAGATCAAGCGCGGCGGGAAGGTCTGGATCAACGTCTTCCCCGACAAGCCGTACACCAAGAAGCCCGCCGAGACGCGGCAGGGCTCCGGGAAGGGCAACCCGGAGGGCTGGGTTGCCGTCATCAAGCCCGGGCGCGTGATGTTCGAGCTGGCCGGCGTGCCTGAGGACCTCGCCCGCGACGCGATCCGGCTCGCGGGCCACAAGCTTCCGATCAAGACGAAGTTCGTCAAGCGCGAGGGGGTGGCGGAGTGAAGGGCTCAGAGGTCCACGCCCTCGACGATCACGACCTCGTGGAGCGGCTCAAGCAGGCACGCGAGGAGGCGTTCAGCCTGCGCTTCCGCCACGCGACCGGCGAGCTCGAGAACTCCGCCGCGCTCGGCGCGGCAAACCGCGACGTCGCGCGCCTGCTCACGGTGGCGCGTCAGCGCGGCATCGATCTGAACAAGGAACTGAGGCGATGATGGCCGAGGAAGAGAAGCAGGACAACGAAGAGACAACCGAGGAGTCCGCCGAGGAGCAGGCTCCGGAGGCCGAGGCGCCCGGGGAGCAGCCCGAGGAGGCCGAGGAGGCCCCGGAGGCTGAGGCCGCCGTGGAGGCTGCACCCGAGGCCGAGGCGCCTGCGGACCCGGAGGAGCCCGGGGAGGTCCTCTCGCCAAAGGAGCGCCGCAAGCGCGAGCGCGCGCAAGCGACCGCTCCGGCAGGCCCGCCACGCACCGCCGAGGAACGGGCCGCCGAGCGTGCCGAGCGCCAGCGGCTAGCTGGCGAGCGCCGGCGCCGCTACCGCGCCGCGCGGCGGGCGAAGCGCACCGAGCCGAAGCAGGGCACGCCGCCCGCTGAGCGCGAGCCGGGCTCGCGGAAGGTCCGCCAGGGCACCGTCGTATCGGCCCGCGCGGACAAGACCATCACGGTGGAGGTCCCCGTCGTCCGCCGGCACCCCACCTACGAGAAGGTGGTGCGGCGAGGCAGCAAGCTGCACGCACACGACGAGGCGAACACCGCCCAGGAGGGTGACGTGGTGCGGGTGATCGAGTCTCGGCCGCTATCGCGCACCAAGCGCTGGCGCCTCCTGGACGTAGTGGAGAGGTCGCGATAAGCGATGGTCCAGCAGGAGACAAAGCTCAGGGTCGCCGACAACTCCGGCGCCCGCGAGATCCTCGTCATTCGTGTAAAGGGCGGGCACCACCGCCGCTATGCGAGCGTCGGCGACGTCATCACCGCTACCGTAAAACAGGCAACTCCGCGCGGAGGAGTGCGCAAGGGCGAGGTGGTCCAAGCCGTGGTCGTTCGGACCAAGAAGCAGCTCGGCAGGCCCGACGGGACCTACATCTCGTTCGACGAGAACGCGGCCGTCCTGATCGACCCGCAGCGCAACCCCCGCGGGACGCGCATCTTCGGTCCGGTGGCCCGCGAGCTGCGTGACCGCAACTTCATGAAGATCGTTTCCCTGGCACCAGAGGTTCTGTAGCGATGGCAAAGGCAATGAAGATTCGAAAGGACGACACCGTGCTCGTCACGGGCGGCAAGGAGCGCGGCAAGCGGGGACGGGTGCTGCGCACCGAGCCGCGCAAGCGGCGCCTCTACGTCGAGGGCCTGAACATGGTCAAGCGCCACCAGCGCCCGCGGTCGATCAAGGACACGCAGAAGGGCGCGGAGGCCGGCGGGATCATCGAGAAGGAGGGGCCGATCCACGTCTCCAACGTGATGCTGCTCGACCCCACCGACAACAAGCCCACGCGCGTCGGCGTGCGGGTGAAGGACGGCAAGCGCGAGCGCTACTCCAAGCGCACCGGGAAGGAA
>VAYL01000028.1:5646-8701 GCA_005884305.1 Actinomycetota bacterium | reverse complement strand
CGACCGAGCAGCTCGGAGTGATCTCCGGCCAGCTGCCGAACGTCCGCCGCGCGCGCAAGTCCATTGCTTCGTTCAAGGTCCGCGAGGGCATGCCGGTGGGCGTCTCGGTGACGCTTCGGGGCGCGCGGATGTGGGAGTTCATCGACCGCCTCGTGACGATCGCGATTCCGCGCATCCGCGACTTCCGCGGCCTCAATGCCCGCTCGTTCGACGGGCGCGGCAACTATTCCCTCGGGATCCGCGAGCAGCTGATCTTCCCCGAGATCGACTACGACTCGATCGACCAGGTGCGGGGTCTCGACGTGACCATCACGACCACGGCGCCCACCGACGAGGAGGCCTTCGAGCTGCTGCTCGCGCTGGGCTTCCCCTTCTCTCAGGAGGGCCGGCCTGGCCAGGTCGAGCGCGAGGACACCGAGGAGGAGCGCCGGCGCGAAGAGGCCCGGCAGCGCGCCGAGGCCGAGCAGGCCGCCCTCGAGCAGCTCAAGGAGGAGAACCCCGAGGCATACGCGAAGCGCGAGCGCCCCGAGGAAGGCGAGGAAGGCGAGGAGGGCGAGGCGCCTGCAGATGCGGCGGCGGCTCCCGCGGAGGAATCGAAGGATGAGTAAGCAGATCGCAGTAAGCAGAACGGCCCGCTGCGGTGAGTCTGTCTACTGCTCCTCTCAAGTAGTCCGACAGCAGCGAAAGCCCAAGTACAAGAGCCGCGCCTACAATCGATGCCGGCGGTGCGGTCGCCCGCGCGCCTACTTCCGCAAGTTCGGCCTCTGCCGGCTGTGCCTGCGAGAGCTCGCCCACAAGGGCTACATCCCCGGAATGACCAAGTCCAGCTGGTAGCCAGTCCAGCCTGCCGATGACCCTGATGCTCACCGATCCAGTTTCCGACTACCTCACCCGCCTGCGCAACGCGATCACCGCCCAGCATGCGGAGGTCGAGGTGCCCGCATCGCGGCTCAAGCGCGAGATGACGCGGATCCTCGCCGAGCAGGGCTACATCGACGGCTACTCGGTCGAGCCGACGCCCGTCGGCGACGTGATCCGGATTCAGCTCAAGTACACGGACGGCCGGCGTTCGGTCGTGATCGGCCTGCGCCGGATCTCGCGACCCGGCCGGCGCCGCTACGTCTCGCACGACGAGATCCCACGGGTGATGGGCGGCATGGGCACGGCGATCCTTTCCACGTCCGTCGGCGTGATGACCGGCCACGAGGCAAAGCAGAGGGGCGTCGGCGGCGAGGTCGTCGCGTACGTCTGGTAGGTGAGTCGATGAGCCGGATTGGAAGAAAGCCGATCGCCGTCCCCGACGGCGTGACCGTGGACGCCAAGCCGGGCGTGGTCTCCGTGAAGGGACCCAAGGGCGAGCTGAGCCAGGTCGTGAGCCCGGACATGAAGGTCACGCAGGAGAACGGGACGCTCAGCGTCGAGCGCCCGACGGACCGCGGCGAGCACCGCGCGCTCCACGGCCTGACCCGAAGTCTGATCGCGAACATGGTCGTCGGCGTCACCGACGGCTACGAGAAGCGGCTCGAGATCCAGGGCGTCGGCTACCGCGCACGCCTTCAGGGGAAGGCGCTCGAGCTTTCGGTTGGCTACTCGCATCCGATCTCGATCAGCGCGCCCGACGGGATCGAGTTCGAGGTCCCGGCGCCCACGCAGGTGATCATCCGGGGGATCGACAAGCAGCTCGTCGGTGAGATCGCCGCGCGCATTCGCCGGACCCGCCCGCCCGAGCCCTACAAGGGCAAGGGAATCAGGTACGCGGGCGAGCACGTGCGCCGCAAGGTGGGCAAGCGCGCATGAGCGTCCAGACCAAACCTCAGCGCCGCTACCGCCGCCGTCGGCGCGTGCGGTCGAAGATCCGCGGGAGCGCGGAGCGACCGCGCCTGTCCGTGTTTCGCTCGAACCGCGGCGTCTTCGCCCAGCTCATCGACGACGGTGCGGAGCGCACCATCGTCGCGATCGCCTGGACCGAGCCCGAGCTTCGTGAGCTCGGCCCGATGGAGCAGGCCAAGCGCGCGGGGGAGATCCTGGCGAACCGGGCGAAGGAGGCGGGCATTGAGGCCTGCGTGTTCGACCGGGGCGGCTACCAGTACCACGGTCGGGTGCGCGCGCTCGCCGAGGGCGCCCGCGAGGGTGGACTTAGGTTTTGAGGGCGGCGACTTTGTCGACGCAGCAGCATGTGTCGTTAGGCGGCAACGCCGCCGTAAGAGATTTCTAAATCGCTACCGTGACCTGAGCTTTGAAGACGAATCCCGACATCGAGACGGTCAGCCCGCAGGGGCTCGACCTCCAGGAGCGAGTAATCGAGATCAACCGCGTCGCCAAGGTCGTTAAGGGCGGCCGGCGGTTCTCGTTCACGGCGCTCGTCGCCGTGGGCGACGAGAACTCCGTCGTCGGGGTCGGCTACGGCAAGGCGCGCGAGGTCCCGCTGGCGATCCAGAAGGCGGTCGAGAACGCGCGCAAGAGCCTGATGCGCGTGCCGATGTACGGGCAGACGATCCCGCACCGGATCATCGGGCGCTTTGGCGCCGGGCACGTCGTGCTGCGCCCGGCCAGCCCCGGTACCGGGGTGATCGCGGGCGGCGGCGTGCGCGCCGTGCTCGAGCTCGCGGGCATTCGCGACGTCCTCACCAAGAGCATCGGCACGCAGAACCCGATCAACCTCGTCAAGGCCACGATGGACGGGCTCATCAACCTGCGCCGGCCCGAGCAGGTGGCCAAGCTCCGCGGTCTTTCGGTGAACGAGGTGCTCGGGATCCAGAAGCAGCCCGCGAACGGCAAGAAGGAGGCTGAGGGCGAGGGAAACGCTCCGGAACCGGTCGCAGTGGCCACCGAGTCGGATACTGCCGCGTCAGGCGAGGCGCTCGCCGACGCGCCGGAGGAGGGCTCGGAGGATGGCTGAGCTCGTCATCAAGCAGGTTCGCTCGGCCAACGGCGCGAACCCCAAGCAGCGCGACACGCTTCGCTCGCTTCGCCTGGGACGGATCGGCCGCACGGTCACGCGGAGCGATTCCCCCGAGCTTCGCGGGATGCTCACGGTCGTGCATCACCTCGTTGA
>VAYL01000028.1:0-5557 GCA_005884305.1 Actinomycetota bacterium | reverse complement strand
CGTCCTCGCTCGCTCGCGCACTCTTCGAGTGCGCCACGCTCGCTGCGTCCTTGGCTGGTTCGAATCCAGCCGCGCCCGTTCCGGACGGGCGCCGGGGCTGAGTTCTCACGCGTTCGTCATCCCGGACTCACTCGGTTTTCGTGGGCTGAGGCGCACTGCCGCGGAAGGAGGCACCGCTGATGGCCCGCCTCGCTCCAGAGGAGATCGGGCTTCACTCGGTGCGCCCGAAGGCCGGCTCGCGGCACTCGCGCAAGCGCGTGGGCCGTGGCGCTGGCTCGGGATTCGGCAAGACGTCGGGCCGTGGCGAGAAGGGCGCCGGGGCCCGGTCGGGGAATAAGCGCAAGCCCGGGTACGAGGGCGGCCAGAACCCGATCCACATGCGGACCCGCAAGCTGCGCGGCCCGCATCACAAGATGTCGATGCCGTTCGAGAACTTCCGCACGCACACCCAGCCGGTCAACGTTGCCGACCTGGAGGAGCGCTTCAAGGCGGGCGACGAGGTGACACCCGAGAGCCTGAAGGCCGCCGGGCTTGCCAAGCGACGACATCCGGTGAAGGTCTTGGCCCGCGGCGAGCTCACCAAGAAGCTGACCGTCCGCGCGCACGCATTCAGCGGCGCGGCGAGGGAGAAGATCGAGAAGGCCGGAGGCACGGCCGAGGTAATCTCGGGCTAGACAGCCGGATGCTCCAGACGCTCGCCAACTCTTTCCGCGTTCCTGAGATCCGCATGAAGCTGGCCTTTACGGCCGCGATGCTTCTGCTCTACCGGCTGGGCGCCTACATCCCCGCGCCGGGGATCGATACGGGCGCGGTCAAGGACCTCGAGTCGAACTTCTCGGGGAACGGCATCCTGCCGTTCCTGAACCTGTTCTCCGGCGGGAGCCTGTCCCGGCTGTCCCTGTTCGCGCTGGGGATCATGCCCTACATCACCGCCTCGATCATCCTGCAGCTGATGACGGTGGTGGTGCCGTCGCTGGAGCGGCTTCAGAAGGAAGGCGAGGTCGGCCAGCAGAAGATCACCCAGTACACGCGCTACCTCACGGTGGGTCTGGCGTTCGCCCAGTCGCTGGGCTACGTGTACCTCTTCAAGTCGTTCTCGGCCGGCGGCACGAGCGTCGTCGGCCACCTGACGTTCCCGAAGCTGATGATGATCGTGATCGCGCTCACCGCAGGATGCACGCTCCTGATGTGGCTGGGCGAGCTGATCACCCAGCGTGGGATCGGCAACGGGATCTCGCTGATGATCTTCGCGTCGATCGCCTCGCGCATCCCGGCTGGGATCCAGGCCTGGTGGACCAACCCCGACCAGGTCTTCGTCGTGATGATGCCCTTCATCGCGCTCGCGGTGATCGTCGGGATCGTCTACGTCCAAGAGGGCCAGCGGCGGATCCCGGTGCAGTACGCGAAGCGGGTCGTGGGGCGGCGGATGACCACCGGCGGCCAGACCTACCTGCCGCTGCGGGTCAACATGGCCGGGGTCATCCCGGTCATCTTCGCCGCGTCGATCATGGCTTTCCCGCCGACGATCGGCCAGCTCGTGAACACCCCCGCGGCCGTGTCGTTCGCGAACTTCTTCAGCCCGAACAGCTGGCCCTACGTGGCGGGCGAGGTGTTCTTCATCGTGATCTTCACCTACTTCTACACGGCGGTCACGTTCAACCCGGTCGACCAGGCGGAGAACCTGAAGAAGTACGGAGGCTTCATCCCCGGGGTGAGACCCGGACGACCTACCGCCGAATACCTGGACAGGATCCTGTCCAGGCTCACGTTCCCGGGAGCCCTCTATCTGGGCGCGGTCGCCGCGTTGCCGACCATCCTGATCAACCAAACTTCGGCGAACTTCTTCTTCGGCGGCACGTCGATCCTGATCGTGATCGGCGTGGCCCTGGACACGGTGAAACAACTCGAGGCGCAACTGATGATGCGCAACTACGAGGGGTTCTTGAAGTAGGTCCGGGCCGTGACGCGCCGCTGTGCGCCATCGGTTCCAGCGTCCGCCTGAGCCTCACGGCGGCGCCTGCCGGGTGGGCACGTGGGGGCAACGTTTCGAGGTCGCGCGAGCCTTTCGTTTCGCTCCACGCGCCACGCATGACCATTTCCCGGTCACGCTAGAGGGTGATCGACTTTGCGTGCGCTATATGCACGAAAACTCAACCACCCCCTTCGAAGGGCCGCGGATGAGCGTTCTTGACACGATCATCAGCCGCCT
Source organism: Actinomycetota bacterium (assembly GCA_005884305.1). Classification (GTDB taxonomy): domain Bacteria; phylum Actinomycetota; class Thermoleophilia; order Solirubrobacterales; family 70-9; genus AC-56. The sequence goes on along the minus strand of VAYL01000028.1, from coordinate 3,348 downwards.
CGCGGCCCGCCAACACGGTGTGGTGGCGCTTTGGCAGCTGACCGCCTTGGGGATTGAGGCTTCTGCGGCCCGCCGACGTGTGGCTGATGGCCGGCTTCGGCGCGTGCACCGTGGCGTTTATGCGGTCGGCCCACTCGATCGCAAGGGGTACTGGATGGCTGCCGTACTTGCCTGCAGCGAGGGCGCCTTGCTCAGTCATCGCAACGCGGCTGCGCTCTGGAATCTCAGGCAGACCAATCGGACGGCGATCGACGTTACGGCTCCCGGTACTCGGCGCCGTCGCCGGCCTCGAATCACGGTGCACGGCACCGGAGAGATCCATCCCGATGACCGCGCCGAGAAGTCGTCCCCCTCGAGCACCTTCGACGCGCCTACGAGGCAGCAGAGCGGCATGAGCTCCTGGACTTCCAGGCCGTCCACGAGTTGATCGCCCGCTCGAACGGGCGTCGCGGCCTGTCCGCCCTACTTGCCTTGCTCGACTACGACCCTCGCGAGGCGATCGAATCGAAATCCGACCTGGAGTCGCGGTTCCTCGACCTGGTCCGCGAGGCCGGACTCCCGCTCCCGAAGTTGTACGTCCTCGTCGAGGGCTTTCTCGTCGACGCCTACAGGCCACAGGCTCGGTTCGTCGTCGAGCTTCAGAGCTGGGAGCATCACGGCCACCGGCAAGCGTTCGAGCGCGACAGCGCGAAGCTCGCTCGGCTTCAGGTTGCCGGATGCCGGGCGCTCCCCGTGACCGACCGCCAGCTGCGCCACGAGGGGTGACCGATTGTCGCGTCCGTAACACACACGCTCCGAGACGCCGGCGCCCTGACCGGCGAGGGTGCCGTTGCCGCGGTGAGTCGCTAGGCTCTCCGGCCGATGTCAGAGCTCAATCTCGTGCTGCTCGGGCCGCCGGGGTCGGGGAAGGGCACCCAGGGCGAGCGCCTTCAGGAGGATCTCCGCCTGCCCTACTACGCGACCGGGGACATCCTCCGTGCCGCCGTCCGGGAGGGGACCGACCTCGGCAACGAGGCAAAGGAATACATGGGCCGGGGCGATCTCGTCCCCGACGAGGTGATGGTCGGACTGATCGCGGAGCGCGTGGCGAGCGCAGAAGCCGCTGACGGCTTCATCCTCGACGGCTTTCCGCGAACGATTGCGCAGGCGGAGGCCCTCGACGCGAAGCTCTCCGAGCTCGGCCGCGGGCTGACCGCCGTGCTCCTCATCAAGGTCCCGGACGACGAGGTAATCAGGCGGCTGAGCGGGCGCCGCATCTGCCCGAACGGTCACGTGTTCCACATGGACTTCGACCCGCCCAAGGAAGAGGGCGTCTGCGACATCTGCGGCGAGCGCCTGGAGATCCGCGACGACGACAAGCCCGAGGTCGTCCGCCACCGGCTCGGCACCTACCACGACAAGACCGAGCCCCTGGTCGCCTACTACGAGGAGCGCGGCGTCCTCGACCGCGTCGATGGACAGCGGGCACCGGACGAGGTGGCCACCCGTATCAACGCCCTTCTCGCGACGCTCCGCAGGGAAGAAGAGCTTTAGCGCTCCTCTACTCTCGTCCTCGGTGATCATCCGCAAGACCCCCGAGCAGATCGACCAGATGGCGGCGGCCGGAGCGATTCAGGCCCGCTGCCTCAAGATGCTGCGCGCGAAGTGCCACCCAGGCATCACGACGGCCGAGCTCGACGAGGCCGCGGACCGGTTCATCACCGCCCAGGGCGCGACGCCCTCGTTCAAGGGCTACCGCGGCTTTCCCGGCTCGATCTGCGCGTCGCCCAACTCGATGGTCGTCCACGGAATTCCGGGTCCATACGCGCTCAAGCGGGGCGACGTGATCGCGCTGGACGTGGGGGTCACCAAGGACGGCTGGGTCGCCGATGCCGCCCAGACGGTTCCCATCGGCCCGATCAAGCCGGAGGCTCGCGAGCTCCTCGACGCGACGAGGGGAGCGCTCTTCGCGGGCGCCGATCAGGCGCGGCCCGGCAACCATCTGGGCGATGTCTCCGCGGCGGTACAGCGGCACGTCGAGGACTCCGGGTTCTCGATCATCCGCTCGCTCGTCGGGCACGGCATCGGCCGGGACATGCACGAGGACCCCCAGATCCCCAACTACGGGGAGCCCGGCCGCGGCCCGAAGCTCGAGCCCGGCATGGTCCTGGCGATCGAGCCGATGGTCAACGCCGGCGGCCCGAATGTCCGCGTTGGCGATGACAGCTGGGCCGTCTACTCGGCGGACGGGTCGCTCGCGGCCCATTTCGAGTTCACGGTCGCGGTCACCGACAACGGCCCGCGAATCCTCACTCCCTGGCACGAGGAATAGCGGCGCATGAAGCCGCTCGCGGTCCACGGCGGCGCGGCAGCCGGCCTGTTCGCCGGGTGCGCCGTCGCCTGGGGGTTGTTCGAACTGGCGCTCGCGATCCGCGTCCGCGGTGGCGGCGGCCGAGACCGAAGCGTCCTGGAGCTCACGCTCGCTGTTCTGGGCGGGATCGCCCTCGGCCAGTTTGCCGCCAGGCGGGCTCAGGGCCTGGCGCTACCGGGGCCCGGCTGGTGGCCGGTCGCCCTCGGCGTCGTGGTGTTCGTTCTCGGGCTTGCGCTGCGAGCCTGGGCCGTTCGGGTGCTCGGGCGATTCTTCAAATTCACTGTCGTCGTTCAGGCCGAGCATCGCGTCGTGGACACCGGTCCCTACCGCCTGATCAGGCACCCGAGCTACACCGGACTGCTGATGGTCGAGCTCGGGCTGGGGATCATGCTCGGGACCTGGCTTTCGATCCCGGCTTGCCTGCTGCCACCCCTCATCGCGTTCACCGCTCGCCTGCTCACCGAGGAGTGCGTGCTGTCGCGCGAGCTTGGCGAGCCGTATCGGGCATACATGGCCCGGACCAAGAGGCTCATTCCAGGTGTCTGGTAGCGCGCGTCAGGTCGCGCGACAGGAGGCACAGAGGCCGCGGACGACGACCTCGGCGCCATCCGGTGCAAACCCGTGCTCGCGCGCGGATGCGAGTGCGCCCGAGAGCGACACCGAGGCATCGAGGTCCTCGACCGCCCCACAGCGGCGGCACACCAGGTGATGGTGGTCGGCGGGACGGGCGTCGTAGAGCGCTCGGCCCTGCCCGGCTGAGACTCGCCGGACGAGGCCGGAGTCCTCGAGCGCGTCGAGCGCCGAGTAGACCGTCGGCAGCGAGACGTTGGGAAGCTGGTCCCCCACGGCGTCAAGTAGCTCCTCGGCGCCGACGTGGCGATGAAGGGCCACGAGGGTGCGGTGAATCACGAGCCGCTGCGGGGTGACGCGGTACCCGGCGGCTCGCAATGCCGCCGCCGCGTCGCTGGGAACCGGGCTCTCGACTTTCGCTGCCTTCA
>VAYL01000027.1:1829-14107 GCA_005884305.1 Actinomycetota bacterium | reverse complement strand
TCAGTCATGACCCGCGGGACCCGCAGCGCCGCGATCACAGGCCGCTGGGGCGTCGTCCGGCTTGGCGCAGCGGCGATCCTGACGGCCGCCGTCCTGTGGAGTCTCGCGGGACCAGCCTCCGCCCAGCCACCGAGCGGCATCGTCCATCCGACGGGCGAGCGCAACATGTCGCTGCGGGAGCTCGGCGAGCAGCTGTTCGCGGGCAACTGCTCCTCCTGCCACGGCTCGATCGGCCAGGGGATCACCACGCCCAGGCCCAACACCGGGGTGGGGGACACCACCGGGCAGGGTCCCGACCTTCGCGGCGTCGGGGCGATCGCCCCCGACTTCTACCTGCGGACCGGCCGGATGCCGCTCTCGACCCCCGGCGAGAAGCCCGCGCGCCATCCGCCCTTCTTCAACGACCGCGAGATCCGGGCGCTCACGTCATACATCGCCTCGCTCAAGAAGGGCCCGCCGATCCCGCATCCACATCCGCAGGGGCAGAGCCTCTCCCTCGGCCTGCATCTGTTCACCGACCACTGCGGGTACGTCACCGATACGAACGTGCCCGTTCTGGATCACGCGACGCCGCGCGAGATCGCGGACGCGGTACGCATCGGCCCCTATCTCATGCCGAGCTTCTCGAGGAAGGACATCTCCGACCACGAGCTGAATGCGATCGTCGCCTACGTCCGCCACAGCCGCCACCCGACCGACGCGGGTGGGCTGGGCATCGGCCACGTCGGTCCCGTGCCCGAGGGCATGGTCGCCTGGGCCATCGCCGGGTTCGCGCTCGTAGGTATCTGCGCACTCCTCGGATCCCGGCTCCGGAAGTCATGAAGCCGGGTGGAACATGCGGCTCGTAGGGCGGGCATTCATGCGCCTGCTGCGGGCGATCTGGAAGGCCCTTGCCGTGGTCCTCGCCGCCGTTGCGGCCGCCGGGCCTAGGCGACGCGAGCGGATTGTGGCTGCGGGCGAGCCGGCACGGCGCGCGGAGCTTGCGGTCATCGTGCTGCTCGTCGGCGTGGCCTGCTTTGCCGTGATGTTCATCGTCATCTACGCCGCGGATTGGAAGCACCAGACGCAGCTCCTCGGACTCGCCATCGGCGGCGCCTTCGCGCTACTGGCCGCGGCGCTCGGGATCGCGAGCNNNNCCAGGAGGAGCTCGAGGAGGAATACCCGGAGGTCGGCGATCGCGACGAGGAGGAGAAGCTCATCCAGATCGTTGAGGAGAGCGGCAGCAGGATGACCCGCAAGCGCTTCCTCAAGGGCGCGGCGGGGGCGGCGGGGGCGGCTCTGGGCGCGGCGCTCGTCGTGCCGGCCGTCTCGCTGGGGCCCGCGCTCGACACCGAGTCCCTCTACTACTCGCCCTGGTACCGCGGGAGGCGACTCGTGGACGAGAATGGGAGGCCATACCGCGCGGACGACATCTCGACCACGACCTTCTACACGGCGTATCCCGAGAACGTCGACCATGAGGTGCTCGCGGCCCCGATCGTGGTCGTCCGGATCAAGCCGGACCGGATCGACCTTCCGGCCAGCCGCGCGGGCTGGGCTCCCGAGGGCATCCTCGCCTATTCCAAGATCTGTACCCACGGTGGGTGCGCGATCTCCGAGTACCGGAAGCCGCTGTTCCCGCCGACGTCCCCAGAGCCGGCATTCGTCTGCCCCTGCCACTACTCGACGTTCGATCCTGCCACCGGCGGCTCGGTCATTTACGGCCCGGCCGGGCGGAATCTGCCTCAGCTCCCGCTCATGATCGACCACGCCGGCGAGCTCCGCGCGGCGGGCGACTTCAACGACCCGGTGGGGCCCTCGTTCTGGGGCGTTCGTTCGGGAGGCCCCACCTAGTGCTGAGTCGCTTTGTCCGGTTCCTGGACGAGCGGACGGGCAGCGCCCCGTTCGCCCGGAAGGCCCTTCGCTACCTGTTCCCCGATCACTGGTCCTTCCTGCTCGGAGAGGTGGCGCTCTACGCGTTCATTGTCCTCGTCGCGACGGGCGTTTATCTGACGCTCTTCTTCCACCCGAGCACGGCCGTGACGACATACCACGGTTCGTACGCGCCCCTCCGCGGGATGCAGATGACCGAGGCGTACAGGTCAGTGGTCGACATCTCGTTCGACGTCAAGGCCGGCCTCCTGATCCGCCAGACCCATCACTGGGCAGCGGACGTGTTCGTCGCGGCGATCGTCCTTCATCTGATGCGGGTCTTCTTCACCGGCGCCTTCCGCAAGCCGCGAGAGCTGACGTATGTGATCGGGGTGCTCATGCTGTTGCTGACGCTGCCGGAGGGCTACCTGGGCTATTCGCTCGCCGACGATCTGCTGTCCGGGATGGGCCTCGCCATCGGCTACGCCGTGGCGCTGTCGTTCCCGATCATCGGCGCCAACCTGGCGCTGCTCATCTGGGGAGGCCCGTTTCCGGGCGACGGGACCTTCTGGTCCCGGATGTACGTCATGCACGTCTTCGTGCTCCCCATCCTGATCGGGACGCTCCTGGCAGTCCACCTCGCGCTCGTCGCCTCGCGCCATCACACTCAGTTCCGGCGCAAGGACCGCCAGAGTGAGCGCAGGATCCTCGGGATTCCCGCGTTCCCGGGCCAGGCGCCCCGCTCCCTCGCTCTGTTCTTCTCGGTGGCGGCGGTCCTGTTTCTGCTCGGTGGCCTGGTGCAGATCAATCCGGTCTGGCTCTGGGGCCCGTACCACGTGGGGGAGAGCACGAACGGCGCCCAGCCCGACTGGTACCTCGGGTGGCTCATCGGCGCCCTGCGCCTGGTGCCGCACTTCGACGTGGTGATCGGGGACCGCACCCTCGTGCCGAATCCGTTCTGGGGCGGAGCCCTCTTCCCAATGGTCGTGTTCGGTGCGCTCTTCATCTGGCCGTGGCTGGAACGGCGCGTGACCGGCGATCGCCGCGCGCACAACGTCCTGGACCGGCCCCGGGATGCGCCCTGGCGGACGGCGATCGGGGCCGGCTTCCTCACCTGGGTCTTCCTGATCTTCTTCGCCGGAGCCGCCGATCGGATCTACGTCTTCCTCGGGATTAGCTACATCAGCCAGATCTGGGCCTATCGGGGCCTCGTGATCGTCGCGCCATTCATCGTCCTGTTCGTGACGCGCAAGGTGTGCCTGGCCCTTCAGCGCGCGGAGGCGATCGAAGCCGAACAGGAACAGGCCGAACACGAGGCCGCGAGGGCGGAGGCGGCAGCCACCTAGGGAGCGCCGCGCAGCGGATGTAAGGCCGCTTACAGTCGGGCTTCCGCCTGAGCCGTCACGGGTATCGCAAGCGCGATGAACGAGTCGCGAGGGACTGCGCGATGAGCTCGCCTCGGGTGGTCGTGGTGACCGGGGCGACCTCGGGAGTCGGCCGAGCCGTCGCCATGGAATTCGCGCGTCGCGGGGATGCGGTTGCGCTGATCGCCCGCGGGCGCGACGGCCTGGAGGCTGCCAAGGAGGACGTCGAGCGTGCCGGGGGGCGTGCACTGGTGCTCCCGGCCGATGTGTCGGTCGCCGATCAACTGGAGGCAGCTGCCCGTGCAACGGAGGAGGCCCTCGGCCCGATCGATATCTGGGTCAACAACGCGATGACGACGGTCTTCGGCGAGTTCCTCGAGATCTCGCCGGATGAGTTCCGGCGAGCGTCCGACGTCACCTACCTCGGCGCGGTGTGGGGGACCCGGGCGGCGCTTCGCAGGATGATCGAGCGCGACCGGGGCACGATCGTCTTCGTCGGCTCGGCGATGGCGTATCAGAGCATTCCCCTCCAGAGCCCCTACTGCGCGGCCAAGCAGGGGGAGAAGGGCTTCTTCGAATCGCTGCGATGCGAGCTGCGGCACCGCGGGTCTCGGGTACACCTGACCATGGTGCAGCTGCCGGGACTGAACACGCCGCAGTTCGAGCACTGCGAGACGAAGATGCCCAAGCATCCGATGCCGGTGCCGCCGATCTACCAGCCGGAGGTCGCCGCCCGAGCGGTCGTCTGGGCGGCCGAGCACCGGCGGCGCGAGGTCTACGTCGGGCTCCCGTCCGTCTACACGATCCTCGGCAACAAGCTCGCCCCTTGGCTGGCCGAGCGATATCTGGCGCGAACGGCCTACGACTCGCAGCAGATGGACGATCAGGCGGTGAACGGCAGGCCGAGCAACCTGTTCGCGCCGGTCGACGGGGATCCGGGCGCGCACGGGCGCTTCGAGGAGATGGCCCATCCGAGATCGGCCCAGCTCCTGCTGACCGAAAACCGCCGCTGGCTGGGCCTGGGCGCCGCCCTTGTCGGCATCGGTGCGGCCGGCGCCGCCCTCGCGCGCCTCCTCAACTGAGGATCACTCCGAATCGCCGTCGCGCTGCGCCGCCTCGAAGGTGCTCGCCGCGTTGATCAGCGCCAGGTGCGAGAGCGCCTGCGGAAAGTTGCCGAGCAGCTCGCCGGTCGCCGGGTCGACCTCCTCCGACATCAAGCCCAGATGGTTCGCAAACTCGACGGCTTCATCCATCAGCTCGCACGCGTCCTCGATGCGGCCCGCCCGCGCGAGCCCCTCGACGACCCAGAAGGAACAGGCGACGAACGCGCCTTCCTCGGCCTCCATGCCGCTGTAGCGGTAGACGTAGGGGCCATGCACGAGCTCCCGGCGGATGGCGTCCAGCGTCCTCTCCGCGCGCTCGCCGGCGACCTTCCCGTAACCCATTCGTCCCATGAGCACCGTCGCGACGTCGAGCGCCTCGGTCTCGGGATGCTGGGTATAGCTGCCGCGTGAGTCGGACCAGCAGTTCGATTCGATCCAGTCCGCGACCCGTGCGCGCTGCTCGATGTAGGCATGCCGCCGGCCGTCATCGGGAAACTGCCCTTGGGCCACCAGCTGAGCTCCCCGATCGAAGGCCAGCCAGCAGCCCATCTTCGAGGCCGTGTAGTGGTGGCGATCGGGAAGCTCCCAGATCCCCGAGTCCTCGTTTTCCCACGTGGCCGTGAGCAGATCGACTGTCTCGGCCAGGTGCGCGCCGGTGAGGGGATCGAGGCGGTTACCGAGCTCCGTGTACAGCCAAGCCGCGTGAAGGAGATCGCCAAACGCGCCGAGCTGAAGCTGCCCGGAGGCCGTGTTCCCGTCTCGTACGGGCTTCGACCCGCGATAACCGGCAAGCGGTACCTCGAATTCGTGGTCCAGCACCTCACCGCTCAGCCGATAGACCGGATTAACCCGAGGATGCGTGTCGTCGAGCGCGTCGAGCAGCCACGTGAGCGCGCCGTGCGCGGGCTCGCGGAGGCCGCAGTGGAGGAGCGCATCCAGCATGAACGCCGTGTCACGCGGCCACGAATGGCGGTAGTCGAAGTTGCGGTCGCCGCCGATGCGCTCCGGCAGCGAAGTCGTGGGCGCCGCGACCAGAGCGCCGGATGGGGCGCTCAGGAGCCTCAGGACCAGGAGGCTGCGCTCAACGTGTTCGCGCCAAGGGCCTACGTAATCGTGCGCCGAGAGCCACTCCCGCCAGCCCGCCGTCGTTCGATCGATTCGATCCTCGACCTCATCCCGCTCGGGGCGGGGAACAGGTTCGCCCGTGACCGTGTAGGTGAGTGCCAACGTGGCCCGATCCCCATGTTTGAGCACCGCCTCTCCGGCGACGGAGTCGCCCGAGTGGAGGGCGTGCCATGGCTCCCACGCCAGGATCGCGAGCTGGCCCGCGGCCGAGCTCGCGCAGAAAAAGCCTTGGTCGATGGTCTCGATCGTGTGGGCCGCGGTGGCATAGCCGAATCGCGGGTCGACGCTCCACTGCATGGCGACCTGACCGCCGAGGCACTCCACGCGCCGCACGAGCTCGTGCCACGGCAGAATCCGCCCGCCGTCCATCGTGATCGCATCGGTGACCCGGACGGTGCCCGTCGCCGTCGAGAAGATCGTTTCGAGGACGTTCGCGTTGTCGAAGTAGCGCTGCTCGCTCTCGAACCCCTCCACCGGGGCCAGCCGAAAGCTCCCGCCGCGGGACGCGTCGAGGATGGCGCCGAACACGCTTCCCGAGTCGTGCGTCGGCCAGCAGAGCCAGTCGATCGCGCCGTCCCGCGCGACCAGCGCCACGGCCCGGCCATCTCCGATCGCACCGTAGTCGCCGATGGGCGCGTAGCCCTCCGCTCGCACCGGCTCCCTCAAACCGCTGCGACTCTGTACGGCCATCATTTCGTGGCCGACGCATACCCGGGGGTTCAGGAATGGAAACCGCGCCACCGGAGCCGCACGTTTCCGCCATACCGGACCCGGGAATGCCTGCTGCACCCCAAGGAGGTGAAAGTGATGGCCAAGGACCACGGATCGAGCGTCAAGAACGACAAGCAGTACGAGGGGCTTCGCAAGAAGGGCATGAGCAAGGAGCGCGCCGCCAAGATCTCGAATACATCCGGAGCCTCGAAGAAGGGCGGCAAGAAGCAGACGGGCGGCAGCGGCGGCGGCACCAAGGAGGGCCAGCGAAAGGGCGGCCGCAAGAGCGGCAAGAGCAGCTGACGTAGACGGCGGCGGCCTCCGGGTCGCCGCTGTCAGCTCGCTTACATTTCATTCCTGTGGGCGTACCAGCGGTTTTGGGCCCGCGTCGGAGCGGGCACCAACCCGGTGGGTCCCCAGATCGCCGCTGGCGAGGTTGCGGACTGAACGATCCCGGAAGGAGCGAGCAATGTCCCAGACCGTCGGAGCCTTTATCCTCAGCCGCCTTCACGCGCACGGCATCGAGCGCGTCTACGGCTATCCAGGCGACGGGATCAACGGGATCCTGGGCGGCTTTCACGAGCATGGCGACGAGGTCGAATTCGTTCAGACCCGCCACGAGGAGATCGCCGCGTTCGCGGCCACGGCCCAGGCGAAGCTCACCGGCGACGTCGCGGTGTGCATGGCGACCTCCGGGCCCGGGGCGATCCATCTGCTGAACGGCCTCTACGACGCGAAGCTCGACCACCAGCCCGTGGTCGCGATCGTGGGACAGCAGAAGACCTTCTCACTGGGCTCCAATTACCAGCAGGAGGTGGACCTGAACACCCTGTTCAAGGACGTGGCGTCCGAGTACGTCCAGGTCTGCATGTCGCCGCCGCAGATCCGCCATCTGATCGACCGGGCGATCCAGGTCGCACGGGCCACTCGCTCGGTCACGTGCGTGATCGTCCCCGACGACATCCAGGAGGCGAAGTTCGAAGAGCCACCGCGTGAGCACGGGGTCGTCTATTCGTCACCGAACGACTTCGCGCCGCGGGTGATCCCCGCCCAGCACGAGGTCCAGCGCGCTGCACAGGTCCTGAACGAGGGCGAGCGCGTCGCGATCCTCGCCGGACAGGGCGCGCGAGGAGCTGCCGACGAGCTCACCGAGGTCGCCGATCTCCTCGGCGCCGGGGTTGCGAAGGCACTCAACGGGCGCGACGTGCTGCCGGACGACCTGCCGTTTGTCACGGGTCCGATCGGGCTGCTCGGCTCGAAGCCGACCAACGAGATGATCTCCGACTGCGACACGCTGCTGATGGTCGGCACCAGCTTTCCGTACTCGGAGTGGCTCCCTGAGCCGGGTCAGGCCCGGGGCGTGCAGATCGACATCGACGGGCGGCTCGTCGGGATCCGTTACCCGATGGAGGTGAGCCTCGTCGGCGACGCTCAGGACACGCTCCGCGAGCTGATCCCGCAGCTCGAGCGCAAGGAGGACCGCTCATGGCGCGAGCAGATCGAGCGGGAGGTCGAGCGCTGGTGGAACATCCTCGCCGAGCAGGCGCACGTCGAGGGGACCGATGGGCTACTCAATCCGCAGCTCGTCTTCCGTGAGCTCTCCGACCGCCTCCCGGATCAGTGCATCCTCACGGCGGACTCCGGCTCGGCCACCAACTGGTGGGCGCGCCAGCTGAAGCTCCGCAAGGGAATGCGCGCGGCGCTCTCCGGGACCCTGGCCACGATGTGCCCCGCGGTCCCGTACGCGTTCGCGGCCAAGTTCGCCTATCCCGACCGTCCGGTCATCGCGGCGCTCGGCGACGGCGCGATGCAGATGCTGGGTATGAACGCGCTCATCGACATCGCCGATCGGTACGAGCGCTGGCCGAACAAGCAGCTCGTCGTTCTCGTGCTGAACAACCGGGACCTGAACCAGGTGACATGGGAGCAGCGCGTACTCGCCGGCGATCCGAAGCTGGACGCGTCGCAGGTGATCCCGGCGTTCGACTACGCCCGCTACGCCGAGCTGCTCGGGCTGAAGGGGATTCGCGTGACCGAGCCGGATCAGGTCGCCGACGCATGGGACGAGGCACTCGCGGCCGACCGCCCGGTCGTGTATGAGGCCCTCACCGATCCGGAGGTGCCGCCGCTCCCGCCGCACATCAAGATGGACCAGGCCGTGGAGCTGAGCAAGGCGCTGCTTCGAGGCGATCCAAACTCGGCGCGGATCGTCAAGCAGTCCTTCAAGGGCAAGCTGCACGAGTTCCTGGTCCGGTCCTAGGGGCCGGAAGTCGCCGGAATGACGGCCGTCGAGACCCGGCACGCGTCGGTAGCGGTCGAGGACATCGCGTGCTCGGTGTACGAGGTGCCGACCGACGCGCCGGAATCCGACGGCACCCTCGGTTGGGACTCCACGACGATCGTCGTGGTCGAGGTCGAGGGCGGTGGCGCCCATGGCCTGGGCTACACATACGGCGATCGCGCCGTACGCACCCTGATCGAGTCAAAGCTCGGTGCCGTGGTGCGTGGCGCCGACGCCATGTCGCCCTCGGCCACCTGGCGGGCAATGCGCGATGCGATTCGCAACGCCGGTCAGCCGGGAGTTGGCGCGATGGGCGTCTCCGCCGTTGACATTGCTCTCTGGGACCTCAAGGCGCGCCTGCTCGGTGTCGCGCTGGCCGATGCGCTCCCGCGCGCTCGTGAGCGCGTGCCCGTGTACGGCTCCGGAGGCTTCACCTCGTACTCGGACGGGCGTCTGCGGGAGCAGCTGGCGGGATGGGCCGAGCGCGGCATTCCCCGGGTGAAGATGAAGGTGGGGCGCGAGCCCGGACGGGACGCCCAGCGAATCGGTGCCGCCCGGGACGCGATCGGGCCGAACGTCGAATTGATGGTCGACGCCAACGGCGCGTATGACCGGAAGCAGGCGCTGCTGTGGGCGGAGCGGTTCAGCGAGTGGGACGTGCGCTACCTAGAGGAGCCGGTCAGCTCCGATGACCTGGACGGTCTGCGACTCATCCGCGACCGCGGACCGGTAGGGATGGCGATCGCCGCGGGCGAGTACGGCTGGGACCTCCCGTACTTCACCCGCATGCTCGATGCCGGCGCCGTCGACATCCTCCAGGCCGACGTCACGCGGTGCGGCGGGATCAGCGCGCTGCTTCGTCTCGACGGCCTGTGCATCGGGCGAACCGTCCCGTTCTCGGCCCACTGCGCGCCCGCTGTGAGCGCCCATGCCTGCTGCGCGATGGAGAGCCTCGTGCATCTGGAGTACTTCCACGACCACGTTCGGCTCGAGGGAATGCTGTTCGATGGGACCCTCGATCCGCGGGGCGGGCACCTGGAGCCCGACCGCTCGCGGCCGGGGCTGGGGCTGGAGCTGCGGCGAGCCGACGCCGAGGAGTTCGCGGTTTGAGCGCTTCCATGGCCGCCAGGGACCGGCGCACCGGCCCCGAGCGCCTTCTCGACGCTCACCGCAACGGAATCGGCCCGGCCGGCGGACACGGAGTGCTGCGGCCGGAGGGAACGGAGGACGTCGACGTCCGTTCGCTGCGCCGGGCCCTCGAGGGGGACGTGCGCGGCGAGGTCCACTTCGACGCGGGCCAGCGAGGCGCGTACTCCCATGACTCCTCGAACTACCGGCAGCCGCCGATCGGCGTGGTCCTCCCGCTCGACGCCGACGACATCATTGCCGCGGTTGCCGTTTGCCGAGAGCACCACGCGCCCGTCCTGCCGCGGGGGTGCGGGACGAGCCTCGCGGGCCAGACCTGCAACGTCGCGGTGGTGATCGACCACTCGAAGCACATGCGGGAGATCACGGAGGTGGACCCGGAGCGCCGGATCGCCAGGGTGCAGCCGGGGGTCATCCGCGACCAGCTCTCAAACCAGACCGAGGAGCGATTCAACCTCACGTTCGCCCCGGACACCTCGACGCATGAGTACGCCACGTTCGGCGGCATGATGGGAAACAACTCCTGCGGTACGCACTCGGTCATGGCGGGGCGCACCGCGGACAACACGCTCGAGCTCGATGTGGTCCTCTACGACGGCACGAGGCTGCGGGTGGGGGAGACCTCTGATGAGGAGCTCGAGCGGATCGTCGCCGCGGGCGGGCGCCAGGCGGAGATCTACGGCCGGCTCCGCGACCTGCGCGACCGCTACGCCGAGGAGATTCGCGCGCGCTACCCGGCCATCCCACGGCGCGTCTCCGGCTACAACCTCGACGAGCTTCTCCCCGAGCGCGGGTTCAACCTGGCCCGAGCCCTCGTGGGGAGCGAGGGCACCGCCGCGACGATCCTGGAGGCCACGGTGCGCCTCGTGCCGAGCCCGCCGGCGCGCTCCCTCGTCGTCTGCGGCTACGAGGACGTATTTCACGCGGCGGACCACGTCCCCGAGATCCTCGAGCACCAGCCAACCGGGCTCGAGGGCCTGGATGACGTCCTGATCAAGGACCTGAAGACGCTCGGCCAGCATGTCGAGGACCTTTCCATGCTGCCGGACGGCAACGGCTGGCTGCTGGTGGAGCTCGGCGGCGAGCCGACCGAGGAGTCCGACGCGAAGGCCGAGGAGTGCATGCGGAAGATCCGAAAGGCGAAGGACGCGCCCGAGATGCGGCTCTTCGACAGGCCGGCCAACGAGTCCAAGCTCTGGGACATCCGGGAGTCAGGGCTCGGCGCCACGGCGTTCATCCCGGGCGAGGACGACCACTGGGAGGGCTGGGGCGGCTTTCGCGAGCTTCTCGAGCGCTACGACTACCGCACGTCAATGTACGGGCACTTCGGCGACGGCTGCGTTCATTGCCGGATCGACTTCGACCTGCGCTCGCCGGGAGGCGTCCGGAAGTGGCGCTCGTTCCTCGACGACGCCGCGGATCTCGTGCTCGAGCACGGCGGGTCGCTGTCGGGTGAGCATGGCGACGGGCAGTCGCGCGGCGAGCTGCTCGAGAAGATGTACGGCCCGGATCTGGTTCAGGCATTCCGCGAGTTCAAGGCCATCTGGGACCCGGACGGCCGGATGAACCCGCACAAGGTGGTCGATCCGTATCCGATCGTCTCGAACATGAAGCTGGGCGCCGGCTACAACCCGCCCGAGCCGGAGACCCATTTCGCCTACCCGGAGGACGGCGGGAGCTTCTCCCATGCGGCGCTGCGCTGCGTCGGTGCCGGGAAATGCCGCTCGACCGACAGCGGCACGATGTGCCCAAGCTACATGGTGACGTTCGACGAGCAGCACTCGACGAGGGGGCGCTCGCGACTCCTCTACGAGATGCTCAGGGGCGAGGTCATCACCGACGGCTTCCGCTCCAAGGACGTCCACGAGGCGCTCGACCTCTGCCTGTCGTGCAAGGGATGCAAGGGCGAGTGCCCGGTGAGCGTGGACATGTCGACCTACAAGGCGGAGTTTCTCTCCCGCCACTTCAAGCGCCGCCTGCGCCCGCGGCCCGCCTATTCGATGGGCCTGATCATGCTGCACGCCCGCCTGGCGGCGCTGGCTCCGGGCGCCGTCAACGCGCTCACCGGGGCTCCCGGGCTCAGCGCCCTCGTCAAGGTCGCGGGAGGCATCAGCGCGAAGCGCAGGATGCCGCCGTTCGCCCAGCAGACGTTCAAGACGTGGTTCCGGTCGCGGGGAGCCGTCAACCCTCATGGGGACCGGGTCGTCGTGTTCCCCGACACATTCAACAACTACCTGCATCCCGAGCCGATGAAGGCGACCGTCGAGGCGTTGGAGGATGCGGGCTTCCGCGTGGTCGTCCCGATGCAGCACCTCTGCTGCGGCCGGCCGCTCTATGACTACGGGATGCTCGACACCGCCAGGCTGTTCTGGCGCCGGACGCTCGACGTCCTGCGTACGCACATCCAGGCCGGCGTGCACGTCGTCGGCGTGGAGCCGAGCTGCGTCGCGGCATTCCGCGACGAGCTTCCGAATCTGATGCCACACGACGAGGACGCGAAGCGGCTAAGCCTTCAGACGCTCACGCTGAGCGAGTTCCTCACGCAGCATGCGCCCGATGACTGGCATCCGCCGAAACTCGAGCGAAAGGCACTGGTTCACCGCCACTGCCACCACCAGGCCGTGATGGGCTTCGACCCGGACCAGGAGATGCTCGAGCGGATGGGCCTGGATTTCGAGGTCCTCGACTCAGGGTGCT
>VAYL01000027.1:1202-1804 GCA_005884305.1 Actinomycetota bacterium | reverse complement strand
CTACGACATCTCGCGGGCGATCGGCGAGCGCCGGCTGCTGCCCGCGGCCCGGGAGGCGGCGGGGGACACGCTGCTGATCGCCGACGGGTTCTCGTGCAAGACGCAGGTCGAGGAACTCACCGACCGCCGGCCGCTCCACCTGGCACAGGTGATGCGGATGGCACGGGAGCACGGGCCTCTGGGGCCCGCCGGGAGCCATCCGGAAGACGGCTATCCCGATGTCCAACCGGCCAAGCCCAGGCGGGGGGTCGCCGCGCTCGCTGCCGTCGGCGCGGTGGGCGCAGCAGGCACGGCTCTGTGGCGCAAACGTCACTAACGCTCGACAAGCGCCGAATTGGGTAAAAGTGAGTTGTGGAGCAGACCGAACGCGAGCAGCTGCTCAGGCGACTAATCGAATGGCGCCCCACGTTCGGCGTTCTTTCCGTCTATGTGGACGTCGACCGCGGGGATCGCAGCCAGGGGTGGCGGATCGAGCTGCGCGAGCGGCTTCGAGCCCTCGAGCATGAGACCTCGCCGCACGAGGAACGGCGGGCGTTCGAGGGCGCGGCGGCGGCCGTCATGGAGCGCTTCCCCGAGAACGGGGCGCCACCGGAGGGCCGCGG
>VAYL01000027.1:656-1162 GCA_005884305.1 Actinomycetota bacterium | reverse complement strand
CGAGCCTTCGTCCGTCCCCTCGTGGAGCTCTTTGCCGACGGCCCGCACGTCGGCGTGGTGCTCGTCTCCGCCGAGCGGGTGCGGCTGCTGGAATGGTCGCTTGGGGCAATCCGCCAACTCGATGACTGGGAGATCACCCTCCTTTCGCTGGACTGGCGTGAGCGCAAGGCCGAGCGGTCGCTACCCGGGCCCGGCAGCTGGACGTCCGCGTCCGGGCGGGATCAGTTCGACCAGCGGCTGGACGCCAACCGGGAGCGCTTCCTGCACGAGATCGGCTCCCGTGTCAGCGACGAGCACTCCAAGCGGAAGTGGCGCCATATCCTCGCGTTCGGAAACGACGAGCATCCGCATGAGCTCGCGGCCGGGATGAGCGCCGGCGCTGACCGACTCCACGTTGCGCGGCACGACCTCGTAAGCGCCCCGGAGGGACAGGTGGCCGAACGAGTCGCGGAGGAGGTCAGCCGACTCAACACGAGCACGGCGCTCGCAACGGTCCACGAGGTAGA
>VAYL01000027.1:0-532 GCA_005884305.1 Actinomycetota bacterium | reverse complement strand
CGAGCGCCTGGTGGAGCTCGCCGTCTCTACGAAGGCCGACATCACACCCGTCCACGAGGAGCCGGCTGAAAAGCTCGAGCCTCACGACGGCGTGGCTGCCCTGTTGCGTTACTGAAGCGCGGAGCGCTTACGGCGGGCAGGTAAGGGCGGGCCCAGCCTCCGATTTGGACCGAGTGTGGGTTTCACCGGAATATTTCCGGTCATCACTCACTCGATCGCCCGAGCCCCTCCCCCGTTGTCGGGATGGCGCCTGCCTCGGCAGGACGGCTCGGGGCGCGAATAACCCGGCCCTCACGCGGGTATGCGCACGCCTGAAGCTCGGAAAGGGGATGACATGGCGGATGAGCTCAAGGGAAAGAAGATCGCGTTTGCAGTCGCCAATGAGGGCGCCGAGCAGGTTGAGCTGACCCGGCCATGGGAAGCGATCGAGGAGGCCGGGGCGAAGCCCGAGCTGATTGCTCCAGAGGAGGGCAGCATTCAGGCGTTCAACCACCTCGACAAGGGCGACCGGTTCGATGTCGACCGCACGTTC
>VAYL01000026.1 GCA_005884305.1 Actinomycetota bacterium | reverse complement strand
CGGTTCGATGCGGAGAGTGCGATCCGGGACTTCGCGCAGAAGTCGCGGGGACGCCGGATCGGGCCGTCGATCCACCCGGGCGACCTGATCGGCCGGGTCGCGGGAGCCACGCGATGAGCGCCCAGCCTCAGGTGGATCCGTCGCAGGAGACCGCCGAATCGGTCGCGGACTTCCTGCGGCGGGTGCGGACGGGTATCGAGGACGGGCTCGACCCGGTGACGGCGGCCAACCGCGCGGCCGACGAGCTTCCCCAGCGACTCGCCCGCATGGTCGCGCTCCTCTCGCACCGGATGCGTGGCGAGTACCACGAGGACGAGTGGGGGTTCGACGAGGAGTTCGCCGAGGCGGTGTACCCGCTGTTCGAGTTCCTGTACGAGGCGTGGTGGCGCGTCGATGTCGAGGGCGTGCGCAACGTCCCGGCCCACGGGCGCGCCCTTCTCGTGTCGAACCACGCCGGGGCGCTCTTCCCGTTCGACGCGTCGATGATTCTGCTTTCGATCATGAAGCAGCACCCGCTGCCGCGGTGGGCACGGTTCCTGGTGCTCGACTGGGCATTCGTCCTTCCGTTCATCTCGGCGTTTATGCGCAAGGTGGGCGGGGTGCCCGCCAGCAAGCACAACGCGGCGCGGCTCCTGGAGGAGGACGAGCTCGTGATGGTGTTTCCGGAGGGGGCGAAGGGAACCGGCAAGCAGTTCTCGGAGCGCTACCGGCTCCAGCGCTTCGGCCGCGGCGGGTTCGTCGAGGTGGCGCTCCGGACCGGCTCCCCGATCGTTCCGGTCGCGGTCGTCGGCTCGGAGGAGATCTATCCGAAGCTTGCGGACGCCAGACCGCTCGCCCGCGCCGTGGGCGCTCCATTCGTCCCGATCACGCCGACATTTCCGGCGCTCGGTCCCCTCGGCTTGATCCCGCTGCCGTCAAAGTGGCGCATCGAGTTCTGCGAGCCCATCGACCTAACCGAGCACGGGCGTGACGCGGCCGACGACCCGCGGCTCCTGTTCGACGTCTCGGAGCAGGTGAGGGAGACGATCCAGGCGAAGCTCTACGAGAATCTCGTCAAGCGGCGAGCGGCGTTCGCCGGGCCCTTGTAGCGATAGCCTCCAGCCTGAGATGGGGAGCGGGAGCGCATCATCCGCGACCGCGGCGGCCGAGTTCCAGTCGGTGCTCGAGGACGTACTGACCGAGACCGACGCGGACGAGCAGGCCGGTCCGCTGCTCCGCGCCGCCGGCCTACGCATCCGATTCGAGTTCCCGGACCTGCCGCTCGTCCTCAGCCTCGCCGCCACGGACGAGGGCAAGCATCACCTCAGCTGGCGGTTCTCGGAGGACGTCAAGTGGAAGCCGAAGCTGACGCTCCGCATGGACTCGAAGGTCGCGAACGCTTATCTCCAGGGGAAGGAGAGCCTCGCGATCGCGATGGCGCGCGGCCGCGTGAAGGCGACCGGCGACACCCGCTCGGCGCTCGTCTACATACCTGCGCTGAAATTGCTCGTGACGTCCTACAGCCGGCTGGTGACGCAGGAGCACCCGAACCTGGTGCTCGAATAGCGCCGCCGCCCAAGTCGGGCACCGCTTCAGGCGAGGCACCCAAGGCAGACACGTGCGGCCTTAGAAGGCTCGCGTGGACGGTTTGTGTCGCATAGCGAAACTAAGTGGCCACACCCGCCGCGGATCGCCTTGCTGGATGCCCGTCCTTGTGACGCGATGGCGCAAATCCGCGTTGACGTGGACCTGCCAGAGGCGTAGCCTCACCCGCTGAGAGATTGGAAATAGGCCGTAGTGGGCGCCGCTCCGTCGCCCTTCGGCGACTGGGGCGGAGGAGCGGGTCCGCGAGGCGCAAAGCGCCGCAGGCCGACGTGGCGGGCCGAACGCCCGCGGGCGACGGGGAGACGCGAGCCCCGTCGCTCT
Source organism: Actinomycetota bacterium (assembly GCA_005884305.1). Taxonomy (GTDB): domain Bacteria; phylum Actinomycetota; class Thermoleophilia; order Solirubrobacterales; family 70-9; genus AC-56. The sequence continues at coordinate 12,321 of VAYL01000026.1, read as the reverse complement.
ATGTAAGGGGTCGTTCTTCGCGCCGTGAGTGTGTGACTCAGCGCGCGCAGGACCGGAGCGACCCTGAAAGGATCGACGGCGATGCCGGATGACCACATCTCTCTGAACGAGGCGTCGCGGATCGCCGGCGTCTCGCCGTCCACGCTTCAGCGGTGGGTGCGGGCCGGCGTCATCCCGGTGAGGAGGGGCAGGTGGACGACGGCAGCGGCGGCCCAAGCGCGCGTAGTGAGCCGGCTGCGCGAGCGCGGCCATTCACTCGGCGAGCTCCGTCGGGCGGTCCGCGAGGGGCGGCTGGCGTTCGGCTACGTGGAGGACCTGCTCCCCGGGCGGGAGCGGGATCTGAGCCGGGTCGAGGCGGCCGAGCGGACCGGCCTCGAGGAGGCGCTGATCGAGCGGATGATGGCGCTCCTTGGAACCCCTACCGCCATCGAGGGCACCCTCAACGAGCAGGACGTCGAGGCGATGGAGCACATCCGGGACGTGCTGCGGGCCGGCTTCCCGCTCGTCGCGCTGCTCCAGCTCGTCCGCGTCTACGCGCAGTCGATTCGCAAGATCGCAGAGGCAGAAGTGCGCCTCTTCCATCTATATGTGCACGAGCCGCTGATCCAGCAGGGCGTCGATGCGCTCGAGATGGCGGAGGAGATGGAGGGGCTTGCCCGCGACCTCCTACCGATCACCTCGCCCCTGATGGAGTACATCCACCAGCGCTACCTACGCTTCTACATCGAGCAGGACGTGGTGGGCCACATGGAGGCCGAGCTCGCCGGCCAGCGGCAGCTCGGCCGGGTGCAGATGGCCTTCTGCTTCGTGGACCTCACGGGCTTCACTCGCTACACCGAGGAGGAGGGGGACGAGGAGGCATTCGACCTGGTCGAACGCTTCGTCGAGACGGTGGAGGCGACGTTGCCCGCGGAGGCGCTGATCGTCAAGACGATCGGCGACGAGGTCATGATCGTCTCCCCCGATCCGGTGACGCTCACCGAATGGGCGGTCGGTTTCCTGGGACTCTTTCAGGAGCGACCGCAGCCGCGTGTCGGCATTCACCGTGGGCGCGCCGTCTACCGCGACGGCGACTACTTCGGCAGCGAGGTGAACCTCGCGCATCGAGTCGTCGCCCGGGCGCTCGGCGGGGAGGTCATGGTCACCGCCGCAATCGTCGACGCCATCGGCGAGTCCGGCTATCTGGAATTCGACCCCATCGGCGGAGTCGAGCTGAAGGGATTTCCGAACCCGGTCGAGCTCTTCGTCGCGCGTGCGCGCGAGCCCGAGCCCGCCGAGCAAGAGACGCCCGAGTAGCGACGGCGCCGGGTGCGGCGACTGACGCCGAACGCCACCTTAATATCGCCCCATGGGCGCTAGAGAGGAGGCCCTGGAAAGCCTCGCGCAGGCCGTGCGCCGCAGCGGCTTGGTGGAGAGCCCCACATCCGGGGTGGTGATGGTGTCGGGAGGTCCCGACTCGGCCTGTCTGGCCGCGGCCGTGGCCCGGGTCCTAGGGCCCGAGCAGGTTCATGCGCTCCACGTGAACTACGGGCTCCGCGAGTCCGCCGACCGCGACGAGCGCGTGTGCCGCGACCTTTGCTCGCGGCTGCGGATCGATCTGCACATCGAGCGCTCCCGGGAGCTGCACGGCAACCTCCAGGCGGCGGCCCGAGAGTTCCGCTACGCGGCCGCCGAGCGGCTGCGCATCCGCTCCGGCGCCGACTGGGTGGCCACCGGCCACACGCGCACCGATCTCGCCGAGACGTTCATCTACCGGCTCGCCGTCTCGCCGGGTGCGCGGAGCCTTCGATGTCTACCGGTCCAGAGCGGCCGGTTGATCCGCCCGCTGCTCGACCTCGAGCGCGGTGAGCTGCGCCAGCTCGCGATCGATGCCGCGCTGCCATTCGCGGACGACGAGAGCAACCTCGACCCGACCTTCGCGCGCAACCGGATCCGCGCCGAGGTCCTGCCGGTGCTGCGTGACCTCGGGCCCGCCGCCGAGCGGAACATCGCCGAGACGCAGGCCGAGATGATCGAGGAGGCGCGGCTGCTCGAGCGCGTCGTGCTCGAGGCGCTGGAGGCGGCGGGAGCGGGCGCCGGATCGGTGGCGATCCGGGCTGAGGCGCTCCAAGGCTCCGAGCCCGCGCTCCGGCGCCTCGCGCTCCGGGCGCTGGCCGAGCGGGCGGCGGGCCGGGCGGTGCCGCTCAGCAGGCGCCGCGCCGGTCAGATCATGCGGCTCGCGCTGATGCCGGAGGGCGGCGAGGTCGATCTCGGTCAGGGCGTCACCGCCGTCTGCGAGCAGGGCCTGATCCGGTTCGAGACGGCTTCGGAGGCCGACGCCGCACCGGCGCCCGCCCCACTCACCGTACCCGGGAGCTGCCGGCTCGGCCAGTGGGAGGTCCGCGCCGAGCTTCGCGCGGGTCCTCTCGAGCCTGCAGGCCCGGACCTCGCGACGCTCGATGCGGAGGCGCTCGGCGATGAGCTCGTGGTCCGCACGTGGCGGCAGGGAGACCGCATGCGCCCGTTGGGCATGAGCGGGACGAAGAGCTTGCAGGACCTCTTCACCGACACGGGCGTCCCCCGGTCACTGCGCCAGCGCCTCCCGGTCGTGACGGCTGCCGGCCGGGTCGTCTGGGTCGCCGGCGTGGCGGTGTCGGAGGACTTCCGGCTGTCGCCCGATGCCCGCGAGGTCGCCGTTCTCACCGCGCGGGTTCTGGACTGACCGCCTGAAACGTAGACTCACGCCGCTATGGACGAGCGAGCCTCGGACGGCGAGCGCGTGAGAAACCAGCCCCGGCGCACGTCAGGAGCGGGCGCGGCTGGTTTCGATAGTGCGATCGGCGAGACGCTCGTCCCGGCGGATGAGCTCCAGCGCCGGGTCCGCGATCTGGCGGCCGAGATCAGCCGCGACTACGAAGGCCGTGACCTCGTCCTGATCGGGGTCCTCAAGGGGGCGGTCCTGTTTCTAGGGGATCTCATGCGCCATCTCGAGGTCCCATGCGAGATCGACTTCATGGCCGTTTCGAGCTACGGCTCGGAGACCGACTCCTCGGGCGTGGTTCGCATCCTGAAGGACCTGGACTCGTCGATCGAGGGCCGGGACGTCCTGATCGTGGAGGACATCATCGATTCCGGCCTCACGCTCCACTACCTCCTACGGAACCTGCGGGCCCGGAATCCGGCCTCGCTAGAGGTATGTGCCCTGCTCACGAAGCCCGAGCGCAGGCGGGTCGACCTTCCGATCCGCTACGTGGGGTTCGAGATCCCCAACCGCTTCGTGATCGGATACGGGCTCGATTACGCACAGAGGTACCGAAACCTCGACTACGTCGCCGTGTTGGCGCAGACAGACCAGGCACAAGCCGGCGCTTAGACGGGGTACAGGCACCCTGGTACGCTGATTCCAGCCGTCGCGGGGCTTGGCAACACTCGCTTCGATCATGCGCAAGATCCACCAGCTTCATCGCATCCGCCTCGCGTCCGCTGCCCTCCTGACGAGCCAGGGGGCGTGAGATGAGGCGCTTCTTCCGCAGCGCGGCGTTCCCCATCCTGATCGTGATCGTGCTCGCGTTCTTCGCGCAGAAGCTGATCACGGGGCCGGGCGGTGAGCCGACTCCGACCTACAGCCAGTTCGTCGATCAGGTGAAACACGACCCCTCGGCGATCCAGTCGGTGACGTTCGACCAGAAGTCGAGTTCGATCACGGTCAAGCGGCAGGACGACAGCACGTACTCGACCGGTTATCCGACCTCGGGCAGCGCCCAGCCACAGCTGATCAACCTGCTCCAGAAGCAGGGCATCGAGACCAACGTCGAGGGCACCGGGGGCTCGAGCTTCCTCTCGATCCTCACCTACATTCTCCCGTTCATCCTGTTCTTCGGGTTCTGGGTCTTCCTGATGAACCAGATGCAGGGCGGCGGCTCCCGCGTGATGAGCTTCGGCAAGTCGCGCGCCAAGCGCATGTCGGTCGACGCGCCCAAGATCACGTTCCGCGACGTGGCCGGGGTCGACGAGGCGGTGCAGGAGCTTCAGGAGATCAAGGAGTTCCTCGAAAACCCCAAACGCTTCCAGGCGCTCGGTGCGCGAATCCCGAAGGGCGTTCTGCTCTACGGGCCGCCGGGAACCGGGAAGACGCTGCTCGCGCGCGCCGTCGCCGGTGAGGCCGGCGTGCCGTTCTTCTCGATCTCCGGCTCTGACTTCGTGGAGATGTTCGTCGGCGTCGGCGCGAGCCGCGTGCGCGACCTCTTCGAGCAGGCCAAGCAGAACTCTCCCTGCATCATCTTCATGGACGAGATCGACGCCGTGGGCCGCCACCGCGGCGCCGGCATGGGCGGCGGCCACGACGAGCGCGAGCAGACGCTGAACCAGCTCCTCGTGGAGATGGACGGCTTCGAGATGAAGGACAACATCATCCTCATCGCCGCCACCAACCGCCCGGACATCCTCGATCCGGCGCTGCTGCGGCCGGGGCGCTTCGACCGCCAGATCGTCGTTGACCGGCCCGACCGCAAGGGCCGCAAACGGATCCTCGAGGTCCATACCCGCGGCAAGCCGCTCGCCAAGAGGATTGACCTCGACACGCTCGCCGGCCAGACCCCCGGGTTCACCGGCGCCGACCTCGCGAACCTGATCAACGAGGCTGCCCTCCTCACCGCGCGCTCGAACAAGCGCGAGATCACGATGCAGGAGCTCGAGGAGGGGATCATGCGCGTGATCGCCGGGCCCGAGAAGAAGAGCCGGGTGATGTCGGAGAAGGAGCGGCTCGTCACCGCCTATCACGAGCTGGGCCACGCGATCGTCGGCCACCTGCTCCCGAACACCGATCCGGTCCACAAGATCTCGATCATCAGCCGCGGCCAAGCGCTGGGGTACACGATCTCGCTGCCGACGGAGGACAAGTTCCTGACGACGCGCGCGGAGCTCACCGACACGATGGCGATGACGCTCGGCGGCCGGGCCGCCGAGGAGATCATCTTCAGCGAGATCACCACCGGGGCCTCGAACGACCTCGAGAAGGTGACCGAGACGGCGAAGCAGATGGTGATGCGCTTCGGCATGTCCGAGCGCCTCGGGCCGCGCGTCTTCGGCCACGACCGCTCGCAGCCGTTCCTGGGCCGCGAGTTCTCCTCGGAGCCGGATTACTCCGACGAGATCGCACGCGAAATTGACGACGAGATCCGCCGCATCGTCGAGGAGGCCCATCAGACGGCAAAGGACATCCTGGTCGAGCGCCGCACGGCGCTCGACGCGATCTCGAAGATCCTCCTGGAGCGCGAGACGATCGACGCCGAGCAGTTCGCGAAGCTCCTCGACGGCGCCACCCAGGACGAGGTCTTCGGGGGCGAGGAGGAGGAGACGCAGGTCCCCGACGAGCCTGAGGCGGAGGCCGAGAAGCCTGCAGCGCGCGAGGGCCCGCGTCCCTCACCCCGCCCGCGGCCCGGCTTCGCCGGCGGCACCGCCGAGATGCGGGCCGACGACCCGAACGAGCGGGCGTAGCCCCACTCCTTCGCCTTGCGAGCCCCGGCCGCGTCAGCGCTGCCCGCGTGATTGAGGCTGCGTAGGGCAGCGTCGGCGCTGATCGGTGGGTCAAGTCAATCCGCGCCCGACAGGTGGGCGTGGATTGACTTGACCCGCACATCACCCCGCAGATTGGCGGGTCAAGTGAATCCAGTCCCGCTTTCCGGGAACGGATTCACTCGACCCGCGGTTCGCGCCCGGCGGTAGCTTGTTCCGCGTGCGGCGGCTCCCTCTACTTGCCCTTCTTCCATTGGTCCTGTTGATCGGCTGCGGGGGCGGCAGTCCCAGCCAGGACACCCGCGACCGCGCGGTCAACGAGGCGATGCAGGCGTACCGCGAGGCGAAGGCGAACGGCACCGACCTGAGCCGCGGGCCATGCATCGCCGAGCAGCTCCAAGGGCTCTCGGATTGGGTCGTGGACATCGCGCACGATCCGCGCCAGCCGGTGGACGATCAGCCCGCAAACCAGTGCCAGCGGTTTCGCAACGGCGAGGCGCACCATTTCGTCGAGCTCAGCCCGTCGGGCAACCTGATCCGGGCGCAGTAGCTACAGAAGGGATACTGAATACCTGTGAACGGCACATGCTGCTGCCGGCGCCGTACGGCACCGGCCTAACACCCCTGTGGCGAGGTTGATGGGCATCGTCAACGTGACCCCCGATTCGTTTTCGGATGGGGGGCGCTTTCTCGCGCCCGAGCGGGCGGTCGCGCACGCGCGCGAGCTGGTCGCCGGCGGTGCCGACCTGCTTGACATTGGCGGCGAGTCGACTCGTCCAGGGGCCCGCGCCGTAAGCGCTGAGGAGGAACTCGCGCGCGTTGCGCCAGTTCTCGCCGGACTCGATGACGTCGAGGCGCCGATCTCGATCGACACATCCAAGGCGGCGGTCGCCGAGCCCGCCCTGGACGCCGGCGCTGAGATCGTCAACGACGTCACCGCCCTTCGCTCGGACCCCGCGCTGGCCGGGTTGTGCGCCGAGCGAGACTGCGTCGTCGTGCTGATGCACATGCAGGGCACGCCGCGGACGATGCAGGAGAACCCCACCTACGACGACGTCATCGACGACGTCAAGGCCTTCCTCGCGGAGCGGATCGAGTTCGCCACCGGCGAGGGGATCGATGAGGAGCGGATCTGGGTCGACCCCGGCATTGGGTTCGGCAAGACGGTTCGCCACAATCTCGAGCTGCTTCAGCGGCTGCGCGAGCTGCGCCAACTCGGGCGCCCGGTGGTGGTCGGGACATCGCGCAAGCGGTTCCTCGGAACCATCACGGGTCGGGAAGTCGGCGACCGGCTCGGTGCGACGATCGCAAGCAACGTGCTCGCGATGGGGGCAGGCGCCGACGTGCTGCGAGTTCACGATGTGGCCGAGGTCCGCCAGGCGCTCGTCGTCGCCGAAGCCGTCCTCGCCGCCGGAAGAGGCTGATCCCGCCGCTGGTACGTTCCGCGCGTGGAACCGAACGGAGGGCATATGTCGTCGGTCGACGTGGAGATCCGCGGCCTGTCGATCTTCACCCACCACGGGGTGACCGAGGCTGAGCGCGAGACGGGGCAGCGGCTCGAGATCGACATCAGCTTCGACGTGCCCGATTGCGACGCCGTGCTGACCGATCGGCTCGAGGACACCGTCGACTACGCCGAGGTGTGCGACATCGTCGCTCTCGCCGCCACCGAACGCAGCTACAAGACGCTCGAGCGCCTCTGCCACGTGATCGCCGAGCGGCTGATGGAGCGCTTCTCCTGCGAGTCGGTCCGCGTGCGGGCCGCAAAGCCGGAGCCGCCGCTGCCGGTGGCCGTGGGCCAGGTCGCGGTCGAGGTCGTCCATGCGCGCGGTCCGGACGCCGGCGACGAGCCGGACGCGGACGGGTGAGTCAGCGAGCCCGGAATGCGAGCGGTGCGAGAAACCAGCCCCAGCGTCCGTCCGGAACGGGCGCGGCTGGTTTCGAGCGCGTCGGCTACCTCGGGCTCGGCTCGAACGTCGGGGATCGGGAGGGCCACCTCCGGGCGGCGGTGACGGCGCTGCGCGAGCACGGGGTGGAGGTTGACGCGGTCTCCTCGTTGTATGAGACCGAGCCGGTGGGGGAGGTGCTCGACCAGCCGGACTTCCTGAACGCCGCGATCCGGATCCGAACCGACCTCGAGCCCGAGGAGCTCTTGGACCTCTGCAAGGCCATCGAGGTCGAGGAAGGGCGGATGGCGGGCGGCCAGCGGCACGGCCCGCGGCCGCTGGACGTGGACCTGCTGCTGCTCGGAGACGTGGAGCTCAGCACCGATCGCCTAACGCTTCCGCACACCGAGGTGAAGCGCCGGCGCTTCGTCCTGGCTCCCCTCCTGGAGCTCGATTCCGAGCTCAGGCTTCCCGACGGAACCCGCCTCGCCGACTCCCTCGAGGGGCTCGGGCCGGGGCAGCGCATCAACCGAACCGGCTCGCTGTAGACCCCGGTGTCAGCTCGCGGCGGTCGCTGCCTGAACCTCGCGCACCGGCTCCAGCCAGCTTGGCGGCAGCACCGGGGGGGCCTGCCCCGGGAATTCGGGAATCGCCCGGACCGCCAACTCACCGGCCGGCCGCTCCGCGATCGCAGGGCGCAGGTCGTCGAGTGTCATCGCGAGCCGCAGGCTCGCGCCGATTTGCAGGTCGGCGGCGCTGGGAGGATCTGACCCCAGCACGCCCTCCTCGATCCAATCGTCGATCCGCTTGAGCCAGCCGGGAAGCGAGGCGAGGTCATGGCGCACAGTGTCGTCGCCTGCGCGGTTCATCCGGCTGGCGGCTGCCACGATTGGGGCGGCGGTCTTCACCGCGAGCCCGATCGGCAATCCCAACCTCGCCCCCTGCGCATAGCTTGCAAGCGGCGCCCGGTTTCGCTTGAGCGCGTTCCACAGGATGCGCCTGACCGCCGGCTGGAGCACCTCCTCGCCCCAACGCTCGGCGTCCTCAACGGCCACCCGTCGCTCCGGGTCGGAGGGATAGAGCGGCGGCTCGGGTCGCAGCGCGTCTAGCTCGCGGGCGATCTCGCGCGAGCCCGTGAGCTTGCGGCCGGAGATCGACAGCGACGGGACGGTGTTGGACGGAAACCGCAACCCGCGCAGCACGCCGCGCGAGATCACCGGCATGAGGTCGACGCGCCGATACGGGATCCCCTTGAGCTCCAGCATCCGCCGTGCCGCCATCGCGGGATGCGAGCCGGGGATGACGTAGAGCTTCGCGTCGAGCTGGTCGGCCGCGGCCATCGCGCGGGCATCGTATTGCCTCCGGCACTGGATAATCCCCGGCGTGCTGCTGGCGATCGACGTCGGGAATACGCAGAGCCATCTGGGCCTCTTCAACGGGAGCGATCTCGTCGAGCACTGGCGCTTCGCCACCCAGGTCGAAGCGACCGCCGACGAGCTCGCCGTGCGAGTGTCGACGCTTCTGGCGCTCCGGGGCCTCGAGACGGGTGCCGTCGACGGATCGATCGTTTCGTCGGTAGTGCCGCAGCTCACGCCGGAGTACTTCGGGATGAGTGAGCGCTATCTGAACGGCGACTGCCTCGTCGTGGGGCCCGGAGTAAAGACGGGGATGGCGATCCAGCTCGAGAATCCTCGCGAGCTTGGGGCGGACCGACTTGCGAACGCGGTCGCCGCCTACGACCGGCTCGGCGGCCCCTGCGCCGCGGCCGACTTCGGCACCGCCATCACCTTCGACGTGGTTTCGGAGGGTGGTGAATACCTCGGCGGCATCATCGGTCCCGGCGTCGAGATCTCGATGGAGGCGCTGGCGCAGCGCACCGCGAAGCTGCCTCCGATTGAGCTCGGAGAACCGCCGAGCGAGGCGAGCAGCGTGATCGGCCGGAGCACCCACCAGAGCCTGCTCTCGGGGATCACCTACGGCTTCGCCGGCGCGATCGACGCGATCGCGCGACGGATTCGGCGCGAGCTGGGTGACGAGACTCAGTTCGTGGCCACCGGCGGCCACGCGGCGGCGATCGTCCCGTTCTGCGAGCTGATCGACGAAATCGACGACCTGCTCACGCTCACAGGCCTACGCCTCATTTGGGAGCAAAACCAGTGAGCAGGTAGCAGGGAGCATGTAGAAATAGTGGTCCTCTACCTGCTACCTGCAACCTGCTCGTGAACCAACCACCTCTCACAGCGCCATTTCGCATCGGCGACCTGGAGATCGCCAATCGCGTTCTGCTCGCGCCCCTGGCGGGGATCGGCAACTGGTTCGTGCGGCTTCAGGCCCGGCGCCACGGGGCGGGCCTTGCGGTCTCGGAGATGGTCTCGAGCTTCGGGCTCCACTACCGCAACGAGCGCACGATGCGGGAGCTGCTCCGGATTCACCCGTCTGAGCATCCCGTGTCGATTCAGCTCTTCGGTCACGACCCGGACGTCATGGCCTCCGGCGCCGCCGTGGTCGCCGAAGCCGGCGCCGATCTCATCGACATCAATATGGGGTGCCCGGTACGCAAGGTCCGGAAGGCGGGCGCGGGAGCCGAGCTCCTTCGCCGACCCGGCCTCGCGGTGGCGCTGGCGCGAGCGGCTGGCGAGGGCTCCGGGCTTCCGGTCACGGTGAAGCTGCGCTCGGGCCTCAAGCCCGGTGACTGCTCGGGGGTCGATCTCGCGGTACGGCTCGTGGAGGAGGCGCAGGTGTCGGGGATCGCGCTTCACCCTCGGAGCGCGGCGGTGCAGCACAAGGGCGATCCCGACTACGGGCTGGTCAGACAGCTGGTGGATCGCCTCGAGGGATCGGGCGCGCCCGTCATCGTCTCCGGCGGCCTGGCCACAGCGGAGGTCGCACGCCGCGCGTACCGCGAATCCGCGGCACACGCTGTGATGATCGCCCGCGGCGCGCTCGGCAACCCGTGGATCTTCGAGGAGCTCACGGGGAGGCGGGCAGCACCGCCGACCGACGACGAGATCGTCCGCGAGCTGCTGTGGACGCTGGATCGCGCCGAGCGGCACCTCGGACCGCGCCGCGCGGCTCACTACGCGCGCAAGTTCTACCCCTGGTACCTCGAGCGACTGGGCGTGACCGGAAGCGAGGCCGACGCGTTCCAGCGCACCGAGGACCTGGATCAGGCGCGAAGCCTGCTCCGCGAGGTCGTCGAGGCGCCCGCACTCGCGGCGTAATGGCCATTCGGGAACGGAAAACGCCCCCGCTATAATCGCCCGCCTGCCCGACCCGCGAGCGCCCTATACCGCGCCGCGTTCGGGTTTTTGTTTCGTCATCGACGGGGACGCCGGCAGGGCGTCCTTCGACCACACAGAGGATGAGGTTTAAGACGTGGCTCGCGAATCATTGATCACCCAGGAGGGGCTGGACAGGCTCCGCGATGAGCTCAATCAGCTGACAACCGTGAAGCGTCGCGAGGTTGCCGCACGCATCAAGGAAGCGCGCGAGTTCGGGGACATCATGGAGAACTCCGAATACGACGACGCGAAGAACGAACAGGCCCTGCTCGAGCAGCGAATCGCGCAGCTCGAGGAGCGGCTCCGCCGGGCGACTGTCGTCGACGAGAAGCAGCTCAACACCGACATGGTCGGCGTCGGCGTCCGCGTCCACGTGAAGGACCAGAAGTCCGGCGATTCCAAGAAGTTTCAGATCGTGGGCTCGGCGGAGGCCGATCCGGCCGAGAGCAAGCTCTCGAACGAGTCGCCGATCGGCAAGGCGCTCGTCGGCCACAAGCGGGGCGACGTTGTCACCGTCGAGGTGCCGCGCGGTCCGAAGCGCAAGCTCAAGATCACCAAGATCGAGGCTGCATAGCGCGGCCGTCGATAGGCTCGCCGCCCGATGAGCGAGCCTGAAGAGCGCTCCGAATCACATGTGATCGCCGAGCGGCGCGAGAAGCTCGCGCGGCTTCGCGATTCAGGCATCGAGCCGTTCCCGCACTCGTTCGAGGGACGGACGGAGATCGCTTCCGTCCGGGCGGAGCACGAGGGGCTCAGCGCCGGCGAGGAGACCGAGGTTCGCTACCGAGTGGCCGGCCGGATCGCGGCGCGCCGCGGCCACGGCAAGGCGGCCTTCTTCGACCTCGTGGACGGCTCCGGCCGCATCCAGCTGCACGCCAGGGAGGACCTGCTCGGAGAGGAGTCCTTCGAGGCGCTGGTGGGACTGGACCTGGGCGATCTCATCGGCGCCGAGGGCACGGTGTTCGCGACCAAGCGCGGCGAGCTCTCGTTGCGCATCGACGACTGGACGCTGCTCGCCAAGAGCCTGCGCCCGCCGCCCGACAAGTACCACGGGCTCGAGGACGTCGAGGTCCGTTACCGCCGGCGCGAGCTCGACCTGATCGCCAACCCGGATGTTCGCGACCTGTTCGTGAAGCGAGCCCGCGTCGTCGCGACGGTGCGGCAGTGGCTCGACTCCCACGGCTTCGTGGAGGTCGAGACGCCCGTGCTCCAGCCGCTATACGGTGGAGCGCTCGCGCGGCCGTTCGTGACGCAACCAGCGGATCGCTACGGAGCTCTACCTCAAGCGGCTGATTGTCGGCGGGATCGACCGGGTCTATGAGCTCGGCAAGGACTTCCGCAATGAGGGCATCGATCGCAGTCACAACCCCGAGTTCACGATGGTCGAGTGGTACGAGGCGTACGCCGACTACCACGCCGCGGCGGAGCGCCTCGAGCAGCTCGTCGCGCACGTCGCGGAGCACGTCTTCGGGTCCGCGAAGGTCGAGCGAGATGGCAAGGAGATCGACGTCGCGCCGTCCTGGCAACGGGTGACGCTGCGCGACGCGATCCGCGAGCGCGCTGGGCTGGACATCGCCGAGCGGCCGAGCCGGGAGGAGCTTGCCGCGGCGCTCGGGCGGGAGCCGGATCCCGCGGAGGGATGGGGCAAGCTCGTGGACGCG
>VAYL01000025.1:11992-12497 GCA_005884305.1 Actinomycetota bacterium | reverse complement strand
TGAACACGCGCTCCAGCGCGTTCGCCTGCTCATCCGAGGCCCCCTCATCGATCACGAGCCCGACCTTCCAGTTCCCCGCAGTGAGGTTTGACGGGAAGAGGTTGTAAAGGGCCACGTTGACGCCGGAGACATCGGTGTCGTCGACGCTTCCCTCCTTGACGCTGAAGACGAGAAAGCCCCTGCATTGCCCGTCCTCGCTGGTCGGGGGTCCGTCCACCGGGCAGGGACAGATCAAGTTGCATGAACACGTCGCCAGGTAGGACCCCGAAATACGCCACGCCATGTGCCTCGCTCCTTTCTGCGCCCGCCACAAAGCTCGTCCGCGAGCACCATGTGTACCGCCGGCAACCCTAGTCCCGCTGCCTAGCTGGGTCAAGGGCGTCGCCCTCGGCGCGCTTCCCCGCCAGGAGTCCGAGGTTGGAGACTACGAAGGGAACGCAGAAGTTCAGCCCGGTCTTGATCCAGGTCAGCGTGGTCTCGGTGCCGTTGATGAACACGTCGAGCT
>VAYL01000025.1:0-11924 GCA_005884305.1 Actinomycetota bacterium | reverse complement strand
CGCCGGAACACGATGCGAAGTGCGTCGCGGATCGTCATCGGCCGATCCTCGCAGAGCCGGGCTGAATACATAACCTGCGACACGTGACGGATCAACGGGTGCTCGACCGCTTCGTGCGGCTCTGTGAGATCGCAAGTCCGACCGGGTCGGAGCGAGCGGTGGCCGATGACGTGCTCCGTGAGATACGTGAGTTGGGGATCGAGGTGGTCGAGGACGGCGCCGCGGGGCCGGCTCGCGCCGGATCGGGGAATCTCATCGCGCGGGTTCCGGGCGCTCGAGACGCCTGGGCGATGTTCTGCGCCCATCTCGACACCGTTCCTCACGATGGGCCGGTCGAGGTGGTGCTCGACCAGGGGGTCTTTCGCTCGCGCGGGGACACGATCCTGGGCGCCGACAACAAGGCGGCCGTGACGGTCCTGGTGGAGCTCGCGGCGCGGTATGCGATGGCCAATCCGGCGGTGGGGCTCGAGCTCGTCTTCACGGTTGCCGAGGAGGACGGGCTTCGCGGGGCGAAGGAGCTCGACCTCGGATCGCTTCGCTCGTCCTTCGGGTTCATCCTCGACCACGCGAGCCCGGTCGGCGAGGTGGTCACAGCCGCGCCCACCTACGAGCGGCTCGCGGCGGAGTTCGAGGGCACCGAGGCGCATTCCGGCATCCGCCCGGAGGATGGCCGGAGCGCGATTGAGGCGGCGGCAGCCGCGGTCGCCCGGATGGAGCTCGGGCGCCTGGATGAGGAAACCACGGCGAACGTCGGCGTCATCGAGGGTGGCACCGCGTCGAACGTCGTCCCGGGTCGCTGTCGCATACAAGGGGAGGCGAGGAGCCTCGACGACGGCCGCGCGAGCAGAACGATCGGGGCGATGGTTGATGTCTGTACGTGGGCGGCGAGCGAGCACGAGTGCGACGTCGACCTCGAGGTGACCGAGATGTTCCGCGGCTACCGCCTTTCGTCCAAGGCGCAGTCGGTGACCATCGCGCGCGCCGCACTCGAACGTTCGGGCGTTGAGCCCCGTGAGACGTCGACCGGCGGCGGCAGCGACGCCAACGCGCTCAACGCGCGCGGGTTCGAGACCGTGCTGCTTGCGAACGGCACGGAGGCGAATCACACCCCCGAGGAGAGCGTGGCGGCCGAGAGGCTCGCCCAGATGCTCCGGGTCTGCGAGGCGATCGTCGAGGAGACCGCCGCCCGATGCTGAAGCTGCGATTGGGCGTCATCAGCTCAACCGACCCCTTGACCGTACGGATCGGCGACGAGGACCGGCCGGCGTGGGCGGACGTCGGGCTCGTCGGCGAGGTCGCTGAGGGAGATGAGGTGGTCGTCAACACGGAAGCCGCCGATCTGGGACTCGGCTCGGGCGGCTTCGACGTCGTGCATGCCAACCTTACGCGGGGCCTGTCCGGACGCGGCCCGCTGGGCCGACAGCACGTGATGAAGCTCAACTACACGTCGCTCCAGCACTCGATCGAGCCGGTGGAGTTGGAGGGGCTCCCCGAGCGCGTCGAGGGTTGGGCCCCGCCGGTGCTGGTTCTCCCACTGCACGGACACCTCGCGCCCAGTGTGTGGGCGGCGAGCGTGGCAGGTCGGGGGATCCGCATCGGCTACGTGCAGACTGCGGGCGGGTCGCTGCCGGGTGCGCTGTCGCGCGACGTGGCCGAGCTGCGCGACCGCGGTCTCCTGGGCGGCCACGTCACGGCGGGAACGGCGTTCGGGGGCGAGCACGAGGCGGTCACGACGCTCGGCGCGCTGGATGCCGCCGCGCGCAGCCTCGACTGGGACGCGATCGTCATCGGCCCGGGACCCGGGATCCTCGGGTCGGCGACCGCGTACGGGCACGGCGGGATCGCGGCCCTGGAGAACGCGCACGCGGCACTCGCGCTCGGCCTGCCGACGTTGATCTCGCCGCGACTCTCTTCCTCGGATCCGCGCGAGCGGCACCGGGGACTGAGCCACCACACGGAGACGGTGCTGAACCTGGCTCTCGGTTCGGTACGCGTGGCGGTGCCGGAGATCGACCTCGCCGGCTGGCCGACCGGGGAGGAGGGCGGCGGCGTTGACATGCCGAGCGTCCTGGACGCGCTTCACCGCGTGGCCGGCGACCGCCACGACGTTGAGGTGGAACCGGTCGATCTCGCCGCCTATGAGAAGAGCGGCCTGCCAACGAAGACCATGGGCCGCACGCTCGCCGAGGACCCGCTGTTCTTCGCGGCGCCGCTCGCCGGGGGGCGGGCCCTCGCCGGTGCCGTGAGCGGGTAGGTGAGGTCCGGCGTGGAGCGGATCGATTCGAAGACGGTCTACGAGGGCAAGATCGCGACCGTTCGCGAGGACGAGTTTCGCTATCCGGACGGATCCACCGCCACGCGAGAGATCGTGGGGCATCCGGGAGCCGTCGCGATGGTGGCTCACGACGACCTCCACCTCTACCTGGTGCGCCAGCCGCGCGAGGCCGTGGGGGAGGAGGCGCTGCTGGAGCTCCCTGCCGGGAAGCTCGACGTACCGGGCGAGTCGCCCCTCGACTGCGCGAAGCGTGAGCTCGCCGAGGAGATCGGAAAGAGCGCCTCGGAGTGGCGCGAGCTGAAACGCTTCTACACGAGCCCGGGGTTCGCCGAGGAAGAGGTCATCGTCTACCTCGCGACCGGGCTGGACGACGCGAGCGCCGAGGCCGAAGAGGAGGAGCGGCTGGAGAGCGTCGCCTGGCCCCTGGCGGAGCTGGATGCCGCGATCGAGGAGTGCCGCGACTCGAAGTCGCTGATCGGAATGCTGCTCTTCCGGGACCTCCGCCGAATGTCGTAGCGCTGGCAGTCCGGTTGCACCGGCAGGGCGGTCACTCGCCGGGGCGAACCCAAACCCTATGAACGACACATGCTGCTGCCGGCGCCGTACGGCACCGGCCTAACACACCCCATGGCAGTTGCGGTCAAGCACGGTGACGAACGGGACGGTGGCGTCGAGGCGCGGTTCGAGGCGCTGGTGCTCGACTTCCTCGCGTACATGGAGTTCGAGCGCGGGCTCTCGCGCAACACGCTTTCGGCTTACCGGACCGATCTGTTCCAGTACGGGGCGTTCCTGGCCAAGCGGCACCGCAGCGCAACGGAGGCTGATCGCGGGGACGTCGCCGACTTTCTGGCCGACCTCGCCACGGGGAACGGGCAGCCGGCATGCTCGCCGGCGACCGTCAACCGCAAGACCGCCTGCCTTCGCTCCTTCTACCGGCACCTACGTCGCGAGGAGCTCGTCGACGAGGATCCGACGGCGGCGCTCAGTCCGCCCGCGAAGAGCCGCAAGCTGCCGCGCGTACTGAGTTATTCCGAGGTCAAGAAGCTGCTCGAGAGCGTGAACGGAGGCGATCCGATCGCGCTTCGCGACCGCGCTCTGCTGGAGGTTATGTACGGGTGCGGGCTCCGCGCCTCCGAAGCCGTGGGCCTCGACGTGAACGACGTCGACCTGCGCCGATCCTTCGTGCGCGCCCACGGCAAGGGGAACAAGGAGCGCATCGTCCCGCTGGGCCGCAAGGCGGCCTCGGCGGTCACGCGCTATCTGCGTTCGGGCCGGCCGGATCTGGTCGGGACACGGGCGGTATCGCGCCTGTTTGTCAACTTCAGGGGCGGCCCGCTCACCCGGCAGGGGCTCTACAAGGTGATCCAGCGCCATGCGGCCGACGTCGGGCTCGCGGGCCGGATGAGCCCGCACACCCTGCGCCATTCCTTCGCCACCCATCTGCTGTCCGGCGGGTGCGACCTGCGGTCGGTCCAGGAGATGCTGGGCCACGCCGACGTCTCGACGACGCAGCTCTACACCCACCTCTCCGACACCCGGATTAAAGAGGTCTACTTCAAGGCCCACCCAAGGGCAACCAGCTCCTAGCTCGCACGGCGGGCCCTGGTTGAATCAGGGTCATGCCCGAATTGCCCGAGGTCGAGACGATTCGCCGTCAGCTCGAGCCGGAGGTCACCGGCCGGCGGATCCTCGAGGCCGACGTGCTGGACGCGCGGTGGACGCGCCCGGAGCCACCTGACGACGTTGAGCGGGCGATTGCCGGGCGTACGATCGAGGCGGTCGAGCGCCGCGGGAAGTATCTGCTTCTCCGGCTCGAGGGCGGTCGCACGCTGGCGATGCATCTGCGGATGACCGGGAACCTGCTCCTGGACGAGGAGCCGGCAGGCGACGGGGCCGATCCGCGGCGCCTCGGCGGCGAGCGGCTTTACGAGGGAAACCCGGAGCTCCGATACCTGCGGGCCCAGCTGCGGTTGGACGATGGGCGGCGGTTGCTGTTCACCGACCCGCGGCGGTTTGGTCACGCGGTGGTCCTTCGGGATCACGAGCTGGACGAGTACTTCGCCGCGCGCCTCGGCGTCGAGCCCCTTTCCGATTCGCTGACCGCCGAGGAGCTCTGCCGGCTGGCGGCTGGGCGCCGAGCCCCCCTCAAGTCGTTTCTGCTGAATCAGCTCGGGATCGCCGGCATCGGGAACATCTACGCCGACGAGGCCCTGCATCGTGCGGAGCTCCACCCGCTCTCGCCGGCGGGGTCGATGAAGCCCGAGGACTGTGAGCGGCTGCGCGTCGGAATCGTGGAGGCGCTCGAGGCGGGGTTGCGGAGCGGGGGTGCTTCGATCGACGACTATCGCGATGCGCGCGGGGAGCAGGGGTCGATGCAGGAGGAGTTCCTGGTTCACACGCGCGAGGGCAAGCCGTGCCCCAGGTGCGGAGCCGAGATCAGACGGATCGTGGTTGGTGGGCGATCGACCTATTTCTGCCCGTCCTGCCAGCGGCGGTTGCGGCGCCGACCGCGGCGCCGGGCCCGAAGGCGGGTGGCAGGGTGAGCGGGGTAGAGGGATCCGATGTTCTCGCGCCGCCCGACGGATTTCAGATCGGCCATTGGACGGACGCGGAAGGGACGACGGGATGCACGGTCGTGCTCCCTCCGCCCCGTACCCAGGGAGGGGTCGACGTCCGCGGCGGTGGGCCGGGTACGCGAGAGACCGACGTCATCGGGCCGTTCGCGGGCACCCATGAGGTGACGGCGGTCGCGCTTTGCGGCGGCAGCGCGTTCGGGCTGGCGGCAGCGGATGGGGTCGTCCGCTGGCTCGAGGAGCACGGCCGCGGCTACGAGACGCCCGCGGGCCGCGTCCCGATCGTCCCGGCCGCGGTGGTTTATGACCTCGCCGAGGGCGATCCCGCCGCGCGTCCCGGGCCCGACGCTGGGTACGCGGCCTGCGAGGCGGCGTCCGGAGGCATTCCGGAGCGGGGGCGGGTGGGCGCCGGCACCGGCGCCGCGGTGGGAAAGATCCTCGGGCGCGAGCGCTCGGCTCCCGCGGGGATCGGATACGCCGCGGCGCGAAGCGGCGCGGGGGAGACCGCGGCGGCCCTGGCCGTGGTCAACGCGTTCGGCGACGTGATCGGCGAGGACGGGGCGGTCCTGGCAGGGCCGCGCGACGAGGCGGCATCGACCGCGGCATTGATCGCAGCGATGGAGGGGCCACCGGAATGGCCGCGCGTCGAGGAGCGAAACACGACACTCGTCTGCGTGATGACCGACGCGCCGCTCGACAAGGCAGCCTGTTCTCGAGTGGCGCGGATGGCCAGCGGCGGCGTTGCCCGCGCCGTCGATCCGGTGTTCTCGGACGCTGACGGCGACGTGGTCTTCTGCCTCTCATCCGGGGCGGGGGAGACCGACCGCTTCACCCCGATCCAGATCGGGACGCTCGCATCGACGGTCACGGCAGCGGCGATTCGGGACGCGGTTCGGACCGCCGCCTAACCAGCTTTTGCGACTTTGGGGACGCTATGGCGTACCTGAGATCTCAAAACCGATCGGGGGCCATCCCCGCGGGGCCCGTCCCGGCCGATTCGTCCGACCCGCAAGTCATCTTTCCCGGCCCAATGCCAGGGAGCTACAAGACCGAGGCGATCGTCCTTCGCAGCATCCGCTACGGCGAGGCGGACCGGGTGCTGCACCTCTACAGCGCGACACGCGGGCGGATCAACGCGATCGCCAAGGGGTCGCGGCGGCCGAAGTCGCGATTCGGCGGGCGCCTGGAGCCGTACTTTCGCCTCGATCTGGTTCTGCATGAGGGACGTGGTGAGCTCGCGACGGTGACGTCGGCGGCCACTGTCGCGGCGCACCCTGAGCTGCGCTCGAACGGTCCGGCGTTGATGGCGGCCGCCCGGGGATGCGACGCCGTGTTGCGGCTGTGCGATTCCGAGGAGCCGAATCCGCCCGCCTACAACCTGCTGTGCCGCTACCTCGACGGGCAGGAGCCGCCGAGCGGCGTCTCGCCGTTTCCGGTGGTGGACGGGGCGGCTGGCCAGGCGACCGCGCTGGCGTTCCGGCTCAAGCTGGCGCTCACCGCTGGGTTCAGCCCGGAGCTCTCTTCGTGCGCGCGCTGCGGCGAGTCGGATGGGCTAGTCGGCTTCTCGGGGGCCGCGGGCGGGGTGGTGTGTGCTGCATGTGAGCGCGGCGGCTTCGAGCTCTCACCCGCCGCGCACCGGTTCATGGTCGAGGCGCTGGGCCAACCGCTGGCGGCTGCGCCGAGCGCGCCGGAACGTGACTTGCGGCAGGTCGACCGGGCGATCTCCGAGACACTGGAGCACCACGCGCACGTGCGGCTGCGAGCCGCGGCGTAGCGCCTCGGAGCCGGCAGTTGGCCGAGCTCGCCATCCGGGTGCCGTCGGTGTCGGCTCTATTCGACGCCTGGAGCATCGA
The DNA here is from genome assembly GCA_005884305.1 of Actinomycetota bacterium. Classification (GTDB taxonomy): domain Bacteria; phylum Actinomycetota; class Thermoleophilia; order Solirubrobacterales; family 70-9; genus AC-56. The sequence goes on along the minus strand of VAYL01000025.1, from coordinate 5,223 downwards.
GCCGCTGGCACGGCGGCCGCTGAGCGACGAGGCCCGCGAGCGGATCGTCGACGAGTGGACGCATGCTCGCCGGCGAGCCGGTGGCGCGCCGACCGTCGCGCTGACGCTGCCGGAGGCGGAGCGTCGCGAGGGGCTCGAAGCGGCCATCGCGGCTGGATTACGCCATGACATGGAGACGATGTCGGTGGATGCTCGCCGGCACTGGATCCGGCGCAGCCTGCGCCCGCGCGAGACCCGGATCGGCATTGCCTTGTTCTTCATCGCACTGACGCTGGCCGCGGTTATCGATTACGGCGACAGCGGCGATTCGTTCTTTGGGCAGGTCTTCGTCGTCTTCGCATGGGTCGCGCTGTGGGCTCCCGCTTACCGGATGATCACGGCGGCCTCGTTCCGGCTTGCCCGTCGGCGCTTTGCCGAGCTCGCGCAAGCCGAGGTCCGCGTTTACTGGGACGCGGGCTAGTCGCGGGCGATCTCGGCGGATCCGCGACGCACGGTAAGAGCCGCTTCTCGCCGAAGAACGACGCGATCGGATTGCCATTGAAGTTGCCGATGGGCTGGAAGCCGGCGTCCCGGAAGAGGCGCTCGGAGTGCGGCTGGCGGGGGCCGGTGTCCAGCCTCGCGGTCTCGTAGCCCAGCTCGCGGGCACGGTGCTCGAGGCGGGCGAGGAGCTCGCGGGCGACTCCCTGCCGGCGATTTTCCGGTCGTACGTACATGCGCTTGAACTCGCAGGCGCCGTCGGGCAGCGGCTTGATGCCGCCGCAGCACACCCCGCGTCCATCCGGGCCGACACCGATCAGAAAGTCGCCGCGGGGAGGGGCGAACTGGCCCGGCCCCGCCTTGGGCATGTTGACGGCATCGATGTCGAGATCGTCGTAGAGGTCCGCCATCTCGGCGCGCATGGCGTTGAGCAGAGACATCGGGGAGTCGCTCTGCGGAGATGCTCTCGAACCTCAGCTGCTCCCATGCCCCCTTTGAAGCTACTTGGCGAGGCGCCGCAACAGGCGTACGATGCAACCTGCAACGGCACGAGCCAGTTTCGGGGGCTGACGCCCCCTCACCGACACACATGCCTGGCTGACGGTAGAGAGACCTTGATCTCCAAGCGGGTACCGGCCCGACCCGACTCGACGATCGAGGCCATGAGGGATGGCCTCGACCAGTTGCCGCGCGCCTGGGCGGAGGCGCGCGAGCCCCGCCCAGAAGGTCCACGGGTCTAATCCTCCAGGCCGATCCTTCGATCGAACCCGCCCGGGGCGTGGATATTGAGCATCCGGACTGGCGTCGCTCCCTTGTTCCGGAAGGCGTGCTCCGTGCCTTGCGGGACCAGGACGAACGTGCCGAGCGGCGCCGACACATCCTTGCCTTCGACCGTGAAGATCATCTCGCCCTCGAGGATGTAGAAGGCGTCGTCCTCCTCCTCGTGAACGTGTGCCTCGAGCTCGCGGCCGGCGGCGATCTCGATGATGGAGAAGTTGAACCGCAGCGTGTCGACGGTCCGTGCGAGGAACTCGACATTGCCGATGCGATGGCCCTGGCCGGGCGGGATGATCACCGCGCCGTCGCTCATTCGCCGGTAGGTCTACCGCTTCGGGCGGTACATGCGCTCTGTGACGCGGAGCTGGATCGCGCGCGGGCTTGGGCTCGTCGCCCGGATGAACCAGCGGATGGTGCGCCCGGGGATAATCGAGCGACGGCCTTTGTCCCAGGCGGCAAGCGATTCGCGGACGACCTGTTCGGCCGAGATCTCACCAGGCGCGGGGACGTCCCGGCCGGGTTCGTAGCCCGCTATCTGCTGCCACTCGGTCGGCACCGGCCCGGGGTTGACCGCCATCACCCGGATGCGCGTCCCGCGCAGCTCGGTGTGGAGAGCGTCGGTGAAGCTGATCGCGAATGCCTTCGTCGCCGCGTAGACGGACTCGTACGGGATCGGCTGGAAGCCTGCACTGGAGGCGACGTTGATGATTCCGCCGCGGCGGCGCTCGACCATCCCGGGGAGAAATGCGTGGCAGAGGGTCACGACCGCTTCGCAGTTGAGCCGGACCTGCTCGGCATCGCGGGCGGGGTCGTGGTCGAGGAACGGGCCGGAGGTGCCGAATCCGGCGTTGTTCACCAGCAGGTCCACCTGCGCGCCGAGCTCCTGGACGCGCCCTCCGAGGGACGCGGCGTCGGCGGTGAGGTCGCAGGCGACGACCTGGGCGTCCGTTGGGAGCTCGGATGCCAGGCTCTCGAGCCGGTCGGCGCGGCGGGCGACGAGGACGAGGTCGTGGCCCCGAGCGGCCAATTGGCGCGCGAATTGTTCGCCAATTCCCGAAGATGCGCCGGTAACGAGGGCTGTTTCGGGCATGTCCTGACCCTATTCTCTTTCGAAGGTGTCAGCCGGCCCGCCACAGTCCGCTCCGGTCGAGTCCAGATCGCTCGAGGATCGCGTTCGCGCGTGGGAGGACGAGTACCTGTGGGAACTGGCGACGCCCTCTTATCCAGCGGTGCGGCGCGAGCCGGAGCCGGACAGCCCGATGCGCACGCCGTTTCAGCGCGATCGGGATCGGATTGTCCACTCGAAGGCGTTCCGGCGCCTGAAGTACAAGACGCAGGTCTTCATCGCTCCGGAGGGGGATCACTACCGGACGCGGCTCACCCACACGATCGAGACGTGCGGGATCGCGCGGACCGTCGCTCGGGCACTGGGGCTGAACGAGGACCTCGCGGAGGCGATCGGCCTCGGCCACGACCTCGGGCATCCGCCGTTCGGCCACATCGGCGAGGAGGCGCTTGACGCCGCGCTCCGTGAGCACTCTGGGCGGAGCTTTCGTCACAACCGCCAGTCCCTGCGGCTGGTGGACGTGCTGGAGCGCGATGGGCAGGGGTTGAACCTCACCGAGCCGGTGCGCGACGGGATACTGAATCACACCGGCGCGGAGCTTCCGATCACGCTCGAGGGGCGGATCGTCCGGCTCGTGGACCGCGTCGCCTACATCAACCACGATCTCGACGACTCGGTGCGGGCCGGGATCATTACTTCCGATGACCTGCCGACCGCGGAGATCGAGGTGCTTGGACCCACGGGCGCGCGGCGGATCGACACGCTTGTAACCGACATCGTCAACGAGTCGCAAAAGGCCGGCGACATCGCGCAAAGCGATGAGGTCGGCGAGGCGATGCGCGTGCTGCGGCAGTTCATGTTCGAGCGGGTTTATCTTGGGGAGGAGGCTCGGAGCGAGCACGAGCGGGTTCACCGGACCGTGCGGGGGCTGTTCGACCACTACGTCCAGCATCCGGACGAGGTTCCGGACGGCGCGGGCGGCGTTGATGACATCCAGCGGATCACCGACTACGTCGCGGGGATGACCGACAGGTTCTGCATCGCGGCGTTCAAGCGGATCGCGCTGCCGGAGGAGTCGAGACTCTGAGTAGCTCTAAGTTCACCCACGAGACGGTTGAGCGGGTCAAGGACGCCGCGGACATCGTCGAGATCGTCTCGGCGTACACGGATCTGCGTCGCACCGGCGAGCGGTTCCAGGGGTTGTGCCCTTTCCATGAGGAGCGGACCCCGTCATTCTCGGTCGACCCGCGCGAGAAGCTCTACTACTGCTTCGGTTGCGAGGCGGGTGGGGATGTATTCCGGTTCGTCCAGGAGAAGGAGGGTCTCGGGTTTCCGGAGGCCGTGGAGGCGCTCGGAGAGCGCTACGGCGTCGAGATCGAGCGCGAGAGCGAGGATCCCGAGGTGGAGGAGCGACGCCGACGGCGGGCGCGGCTGGGCGAGCTGCTCGAGCGGACGGCGCGGTACTACGCGCAGTATCTGTGGGAGAGCTCGGAGGCGGGAAAGGCGCGGGAGTACCTCCAGTCGCGCGGGCTGGGGGAGGAGGTGCTGCGGGCGTTCGGCGTCGGATATGCCCCGAGCGCCTGGGATCGGGTGCTCACGAAGAGCCAGGAGGCCGGGTATGACCTGCGGGAGCTGACCGCGGCGGGGCTGATTCAGAAAGGCCAGAAGGGTGGGGTGTACGACTCCTTCCGGGCAAGGATCATGTTTCCCGTTCGCGACCCTCGCGGGCGGATCCAGGGCTTCGGCGCACGCGCGCTGCGGCCGGACACCAAGCCGAAGTACAAGAACTCGCCGGAGGGAGAGCTCTACCGGAAGAGCCGTACGCTCTACGGGATCGACCAGGCGCGCGGTCCCGTTGCGAAGGCGGGGCGGGTCCTCGTCGTGGAGGGCTACACGGATGTCCTGGCGGCGCACCAGGCGGGAATCGCCGAGACGGTGGCGGTGATGGGAACGGCTATCACGCCGGATCAGCTTCAGCAGCTTGCGCGTTATACGGAAGAGGTGGTCCTGGCGCTGGATGCCGACCGGGCGGGGCGGGCGGCGATGCTTCGCGCGCAGCGGGTGGCCGGAAGCCGGAAGCTGAGGCTGCGGGTCGCGTCGATGCCGGCCGGCGAGGACCCGGCGGACATGCTTACGGACGGCGGTGCGGACCGGTTCCGGGATCTCGTCCTGGATGCCGTCGAGCTGCCGGAGTTCCACGTGCACGTGGCACTGGGCGAGGCGGATCTGTCCTCGCCGGGGGGCCGCGATCGGGCGCTGGACGAGGTGGTGCCGGTGCTGGCGGCGATGGGGGAGTCGATCACCCGCGACGAGCTGGCGCGGGTGGTCGCCGATCGGCTGAACGCCGATCCCGGGCTGGTGATGAGGCGCCTCGCGGCGTCGGGCGATAGTCCGAAGCGGGATGCAGCGCCGGCGAACCCGCCGCCGGAGGACGGCCAAGCACCGCCCCGCGCGCCGGCCCGGCCGCTCAGCGCCCGCGAGCTTCAGGAACGGGCGCTGCTCGCGATGTGCGTGGCCTCGCCGGTGGAGGGGCGGGAGTTCCTGCAGCGGCTGACGCCAGAGCACCTTTCCGCCCCGGCCGTGGAGCGAGCCCGCCATTGGCTTCTCGGGCACCTGGACGAGCCGCTGGCCGGCCTTCCGCGTGACGACGACGAGCTCGTCTCGCTGGTGACCTACGTGTACACCCGCGCGGACCGCGAGCCGGGTGGCCGTGACGCGATGGAGCTGAACTTCCTCCAACTCGAGAAGGCCGCGATCGAGGGCAAGATCGAGGCCGTCCGCCGGTCGGGCGGCGACGCACCGGTGGAGCTTCAGCGCCGCCGCGCCGAGCTCGCGGAGCGAATCGCCCACTGGGAGACCGCGACGAGCCGGTTGTGAACGCGCCACTGGAACAGCTCGACTTG
>VAYL01000250.1 GCA_005884305.1 Actinomycetota bacterium | reverse complement strand
GCCCAGCTCGGGCGCCAGCAGGAGCGCGGCGTTGGTCGAGTAGTCGCCGAAGTCCGCCTTCGGCGGGCGCTCGAGCCGCGGCAGGTCGACGAGGCCGTCGCCTCGGAGCTCGGTCGCGGCCTGGCCGACGACGCCGCGGAGGTCGGCAACCGGGTCAGTAGTGATAGGGCTCCCTCGCAAGGATCTTGTGGGCACGGTAGACCTGCTCGAGCAGCACCACCCGCGCCAGCTGGTGCGGCAGCGTCATCGGGCCGAGCGAGAGCTTCAGGTCGCAGCGGTCGAGCTCGAGGCCCTTCGGCCCTCCGAGCACGAAGCACAGGTCGCGTCCCTCCTGACGCCGGTCCTCGAGCCATTTGCTGAATGCGATCGAGTCGAAGGTCTCGCCCTCGGGCGAGAGCAGGACCACGTAGGCGCGCTCCGGGATCCGCGCCGGCACCTTCTCGTCCTCGCGCACCTCGGTGACCTCCACGCGCGCGAGGCCGGCGAGGAGCTTGTGGTAGTGCGACATGTCGTCCACGTACGGCGGACGCAGCCGGCCGACCGCGATCACGGAGATGCGCATGGCAAACGGCTTGCGATACTAGACGCGTGCCCGAGGAAGAGAACGGCGAGGAGCGCCACTTCAACATCCACACGGATCCGGAGACGATGGCGGGCCACTACGCCAACTTCGCCAACGTCTCCCACTCCGACTACGAGTTCTCGATCACCTTCGCGCGGGTCGACCACGAGGTCGACGAGGGCGAGGTGCCCGGCGTGGTGGTCTCGCGCCTCAACCTCTCGCCCAAGTTCATGCGCGAGCTGATCGACGCCATGGAGGACAACTTCTCCAAGTGGAAGACTCGGGAGGGCATTCGCGACCTCCCGGAGTTCGACGAGCCGGACAGCCCTAGCGCTTCCTAGCCCAGCTCTCGCCCATACCGATCCGCTCGAGAGTCGTCGGATGGCTTCCGAAGAGGAGCTGGAGCAGCCTGGGCGGGTCCGGATCGGCGACGTTGCTGACAGCCAGCCGCCGCTGGAGCTCGATCTGGGCGGCGGGATCGTGCGTGAGCTGGAGCGAGAACGCGTCGGCGCTCGCCTCCACCCGCCGCGACATCAGGTTGGAGGCGATGCCGCCGCCGAAGGACACGAGCGCCAGCGACAGGGCGATCGCCGGCAGCGCGGCCGGGCCCGGCTTCCGCGAGCGGTCGTCCAGCCCGGCGCGCCGGCCGATCCGCTCGGCCAGCGCCTGGGCGAGGAAGAGGCCCGCCGGGGCGACCAGCGCGAGCCAGGCGAGGCCGCGGTAGATGTCGTTGTGCTTCTGGTGGCCGAGCTCGTGGGCGACGACCGACTGCACCTGGTCGTCGGGGAAGTTGTCGATCAGGTTGTCGTAGAGCACGACCCGCTTCGTGTGGCCGAGGCCGTTCACGTAGGCGTTGGTGCCGGTCGTCCGCCGGCTCGCGTCGACCCGGTAGACCTGCCCGACGTTGGCCCCAGCCCGCTGCGCGAGCGAGAGCACCTCCGACCGCAGCCGGCCGGGAGGGAGCTTCTCGAAGCGGTTGAAGATCGGATCGATGACAACGGGGAACAACCACAGGGAGGCGATGCCCAGGCCGACCACGCAAACCGACGCGGGCGCCCACCAGTTGCGTCGGAAGCGACGCACGAGGCCGAGGCCGAGCGCTCCGCCGGCGGCGGCGAAGAGCGTCTCGATGCCGGCGGCCTTGCCCGCGTCGGCGAGCCAGTCGCCCCAGTCCTGGGTCGACAGCCCGACGTCCACGGAGCGGCTGTGCGCCACCGCGGCCAGCGGCAGGCCCACGAGCCCCAGGGTCACCGAGAGGCCGGCGCCCACGGCGGCGCCCCCGAGCAGCGGCCGGCGCTCGAACCGCCAGCAGGGTCAGCGTGCCGCCGCTCAGAGCGAGCCCGGCGAGCCCCAGCCACCTCTGCACATCCCGATAGTCATGAGCCTTTGCCAGCTGGGCATGGCTGAAGTAGGTTGTCTCGGAGACCGGCGCCGGCTCGATGATGCCGCTCCGGGGTCGGAGGATCCACGTGGCCGCCCCCGCGGCGACGACCGCCGCCAATACAGCCAGCGGCAGCCGCGAGCGATGACCCTCCATTCCCAGCGAACTGTAATCAGCAAGGTGCGCAAGCCCGAGAAGACGCCCGGCCGGCTGGCCCTGGTCTCGGACGTTCACGGCAACCTGCCGGCGTTCAAGGCCGTCCTCGAGGACATCCGCAAGGAGGAGGCCGACGAGATCTGGTGCCTCGGCGACCTGGTCGGCTACGGCGCCCAGCCCGAGGAATGCGTCGAGCTCGCCCGTGAGGAGTGCACGGT
>VAYL01000024.1:14276-20397 GCA_005884305.1 Actinomycetota bacterium | reverse complement strand
GCGCCCCGGGAGGGGAACATGAACCTCTCGGCGGCGCCCGCCGTACCATCCATACGTGGCCACGCTGCCGAAGCTTGACCCGATGGCGGTAGCGGAGACCGGCGCGAGGCTGCGAGAGAACATCCAGCGGGCTGTGAAGGTCCGCGACGCTGTGGTCAGGGACCTCCTGGTCGCGCTCCTCGCGGAGGGCCACGTCCTGATCGAGGACTATCCGGGCGTCGGAAAGACGGCGCTGGCACGCGCGCTCGCGCGCTCGCTGGGGGCGGAGTACGCGCGGATCCAGTGCACGGTGGACCTGCTGCCGGCCGACGTCATCGGCACGAATCTCTTCAACCAGCGAGAGGCGCGATTCGACTTCAGGCCCGGTCCCGTGTTCGCGAACGTCGTCCTCGTCGACGAGATCAACCGCACCTCGCCCAAGACCCAGTCGGGTCTCTTGGAGTGCATGCAGGAGCGCCAGGTCAGCATCGACAAACAGGTCCACGAGCTCGCTCGGCCGTTCATGGTCATCGCGACCCAGAACCCGATCGAGGCGCAGCTCGACCGGTTCATGGTCCAGTTGGTGCTCGGCTACCCGGAGCCGGACGCGGAGTCCGACATGCTCGCAACCCACGGCGACCGCGATGTCGTGTTCGACCTCGATGCGGTCGCGGACGTCGGCACCGTGCTGGCGGCGCAGGCGGCGGCCGCCGGGGTGCACGGCTCCGATGCGCTGCGGCGCTACGTCGTCGCGCTTTGCGGAGCGACCCGCGAGGACTTCCGGGTCGAGTTGGGCGCCAGCCCTCGCGCCGCGCTGCTCCTGTTCCGCGCGGCCAAGGCCCTCGCCGCGCTTGAGGGCCGCGACCACGCGCTGCCCGACGACGTCCAGGCGCTTGCCTCGTCGGTGCTCGAGCACCGCCTGCTCCTCGCGCCCGGAGCGACGCCAGACGATCGCCGGGCGGTCATCGCCGACGCGCTGGAGCAGGTCCCGGCGCTCTGACGAACCGTGAACCCGCGACGCGCCACGCCAATCCTCGCGGTGGCGATGGTGCTCGCGGCGGCGATGTTTGGCGTACCGGCGCTCTACGTCCCGGGGTTTGCGCTGCTCCTGGCGTTCGGGGTGGCGTGGACGTGGGTCCGGCTCGCCGCGTTGCGGGCGGGTCTCGACGTCGAACCGGGCCCGCGCACCGTCGTCGAGGACGAGCCGTACCCGCTCATGGTCAGGGCCCGCAGCGGCGGCCTACCGCTCCCCGGCGGCACCGCTACCCACCCGCTCGCGCGCGGCCCCATGCCAATCGATACCTCGACGGCCGTGCTCGAGATCGCCTCGCTGCGTCGCGGCCGGCAGCGGATCGAGCCGCCCATGCTCGTCGTCACCGATCCCCTCGGCCTGGCCAGCAGTCGTGTTCGCGCGACCTCGTCGGCCACGGTGCTGGTGCTGCCGCGGGTCGAGGACGTCGTTGCGCAAGGAGCCGCCATGAACGGGACCGACGATGCGACTGCGGGTTCCGCGCGCGCAACACCGGGTGCCGGCCTCGGCAAGCGGGCGCTCGACTTCGAGGTCGACGGACTGCGGAGCTACCGGCCCGGAACCCCGGCCTCGCGCATCCACTGGCCCATCCTGGCGCGGACGGGTGAGCTCGTCGAGCGCCGGCTCGTGGGCGGCGCCGACGGTTCGCCGATCGTGGTCATGGACGCGGAGCGGCCCGTCGACTCCGATGCGCTGGACCGCGCGGTACGCGCCGCCGCGTCGCTCTGCTTTCACCTGGCCTCAGTGCGGGGCTGCCTGCTGGTGGGGTGCGGTGAGCGCGTCCCGCTGCGAATCGATCGCGAGCTTCGTACCTGGCCGCAGGCGCACGCCCGCCTCGCGCTTGTCGAGCCGTCCCAATCGCCGCCGGATCCGCGCATCGCAGGAGCCAAGGGCACCGTGATCTGGGTGAGCGCCAACGGCACCGTCCCGAAGCTCCCGGCTGGGCTGGCGACCGGAGCCGCCTACCTCGTCGCGGCGACTCCGCTCGACCTCGGCCCGCCCGCGTTCACGGTGGCCGGGTGCCAGGGACACGCGTTGGGGGCGGGGCAGGCTCGCCCGAAGGCGAGGGCGGCATGACTCAGATCGGAGCGTTCGGCGGGCGGATCCCTGCGGCCTGGGCCGGAGCCCGGCGAACGGCGCGCGACGTTGAGATGCCGATGCGGATGGTCGCGTTCGCGGCCCTCGCCGCCTATGTGACCTCCGCCTGGCTCGGGATGGTCGTCCATCCCCCGGCCGGTCGGGGCCTGCTCCTCGTCGGGATCATGGTCGCCGCCGGCGCGGCGCTGTCGGTGCTTGGGCCGCGCCGGTGGCCTCGCCTGGCCGCCTATCCGCTCGCCGGAGCGATCCTGTTGATCGCGGTCGCGTTCGGAACGGTCGCTCTCGGGGTCCCCCTGCGCCTCGTCGTGCCGTGGCACTGGGGCGAGCTCGCTTCGAATCTTGGCTCCGGCCTCGGCGGCCTCTGGAGCATCGACTATCCCTACAGCGCGAACAGCGGCTGGACCCGCCTGGTGATCCTGCTCGGCATCGTGCCGTTGCTCGCGCTCGCGGTGGCGCTGGCGTTCTGGCCGGCTCGCGACGGCACTCGGCGTCGGCGCATGTCGGCGCTCGTAGTTCTGGTGATCGCGTACGCCACAGCGACCGTAACGGCGCCGCCGAGCGACCCGCTGATCCACGGCCTGTGGCTGCTCCTGTTCGTGTGGGCGTGGCTGTGGCTGCCCGGGCACGGCCTGCGCCAGGGTCTGCTCGGGGGAGGCGTCATCGCCATCGCCGGTCTACTCGCGCTGCCGGTGGCCGCCGCCGTGGACGGCGGCAAGCCGTGGGTGGACTACAAGAGCTGGGGGGCAAGCCGTGACGCGGGGCCAACCGAGTCGTTTACGTGGGACCAGTCCTACGGCCCGCTCACCTGGCCGCGGATCGGCCGGGACATGCTGCAGGTCCAAAGCGATGCGCCGTATTACTGGCGGGCGGCCGTCCTCGACGAGTTCGACGGGACGAGCTGGGTCCAGTCGGGTGCACCGGGGATCGGTCCGCTCCAGCTGCCCGTGCGGACGCCGGGCGCCCCCGGGCCGCGCCTCAACCCGCAATGGATCCACGAGCTCACCTACACGATCGACCGGTTGCAGAGCGACCTGGTCGTCGCCGCCGGCACCCCCCTCGCGCCGCCGAGGCTCGACGGCCTGACCGTGATGGAGCGCGGGATGCTGCTTCCCTCCGACGCGGCGCTGGGCGAGGGTGACTCCTACACGGTCCGCAGCTACGTCCCGGACCCGTCGGCCGCGCAGATGCGCCGCGCGCCTACGCAATACCCCGCGGCGCTTCGGCGCGACACACAGCTCACGCTACCCCGGGGTGAAGGCGTGACCGTGCCCTTCTGGGGCGCGCCGCAGGACGGGAGCGCCGACCGCGCGCTCGCCGGATCGGCCTACGGCGGTGTCTACAGGCTGGCCCGGCGCGTCACGGCGGGCGAGACCACCTCCTACGGCGCCGTGAGGGCGATCGAGAACTATCTCAACGAGAACTACAAGTACAACGAGTACGCCCCGATCAAGCGGCTCGCGCTCCGCACGTTCCTGCTCGGAGATCACATCGGCTACTGCCAGCACTTCTCCGGCGCAATGGCGCTGATGTTGAGGATGGTGGGCGTTCCGGCGCGGGTGGCGGCTGGATTCAGCCCCGGGCGAGCGGAGCCCAGCGGCACCTACGTGGCCACCGACTTCGACTCCCACGCGTGGGTCGAGGTCTACTTCAACGGGATCGGGTGGGTGACTTTCGATCCGACGCCGCCGGCGGCTCCCGCGCAGTCGCGCACCAGCGGGCTCGGCGCTCCGACGGCGGCCCCCGCCTCGAGCCAGGCGGACCTCAAGGGGGACCGCCGCCGCAAGACCAACGGCACCGGGGGATCCGCCGATCCCAGCCGGTCGCCCACGGACGGGTCGGAACTCGTACTGGCGTTCCCATGGGTGTGGGGAGGGCTCCTCGCCGCGCTCCTTGTAACCGTCGCCGTGGCCGGATTCAGAAGGCGCGGCCGCGGCGGTACCCACGGCCCCGAGGATCTGCTTCGCGAGCTCTCGGCGGCGCTGTCTCGAGTCCGCTCCTGGGACGTGCGCGGGTCCACCCTGCTCGCCTTGGAGCGCCGCCTCGAGACGGAGGCCGGCCCGGGCGCCGCCGCCTATCTGGCGCGCCTCCGGACGTGGCGCTACGGGTCCGGCGATCCCCGGCCGCCAGCCGCGCGAGAACGGGCAAAGCTGCGCCGCGAGCTGTCCGCCGGGCTCGGGCTACGCCGCCGGATACGCGCCCTGGCCGCGATTCCCCCATGGGGATCTGCCCGCCGGGCCTGCAAACCGCCGTTCAGGTCCGCCTCTTAGCCACCCACGGGCCCCCGCATCGTGAAAGATTCGACCGGTCCGGGCGGCCGCGGACAACTGGGTCAGATCTCGGGGCCGGGATACGACGACTGTGGAGAAGGCAACTCGCAGAGGGAACTACGACTCGGGCTCCGACTACGTCCTGGAGTACGGCGAACTCCGCTTCTCGTTCAACGAGGAGGACTTCGCGCAGCGAGTCGAGCAGGCCGCAGTCAAGCTCGACTTCGTGGATCAGGGGCTCGGGATCGACGAGCTGAACGATCTCCTCGAGCTGGCCGTCAACGGTGAGATCCGCGAGCCCACCTCCTTGCTCGGCGAGCACATAAACGAGCACTGGACCGAGCTGGTGGGCCCCGCGAGCCGCAGCCTCGTCCACTGGATCCGGCGACTCGTCTTCCGGGGCGCGTGGCTGGACCAGCGGGTCAAGGAGGGCGAGCTCGACATCGTGTTCGACCCCGAGACCCAGAGCTTCGGCTATGTGCAGCCCGAGCGCGACTCCGAGCCCATCGAGCTCTCGCGCGAGCCCTCATGGGCGCGCCTCGCGTACCGCCGCTAGCCGTTCTACAGATCCTGAAGCAGCTCGGCGTTCGACGCCGAGCCCTCGATCCGCTCGCGCAGGAGGTTCGCCGCCTCGGCCGGATCGAGGTCCCCCAGCAGCGAGCGCAGGCGGCGGATCGCCGCGAGCTCGTCGGGATCGCGAAGCTGGTCCTCATTTGAGATCCGGCACTCGCCGACCCGCAACGCCGGAAAGACTCCGTTCGCGGCGAGACCCGCGTCCAGCGCGATGAGCGCGCTCTCGGTCGTTACAACGGCCCGCTCGGCGGCGCCATCGTCCTCCGCCCCCTCCACCACCGTCGCGATCACCGTCAGCGATCCAACGCCCTCCTCGGAGAGCTCGCGGCCGGAGCCGAAGAGCGCCTTCACCTCGGCGACGTCGCTGCCGCGCCGACGGCTGCCCACGGAAGCCGATGCGACGGCCAGGCGCGAGAGCGAGTCGACGACCAGCACTGCGTCCCTGCCCGACTCGGCGAGCCGCCTTGCCCTGGCCACAGCGAGCTCGGCCACCCGCACCTGCTCCTCCGGCTCCCTGGGACGGCATCCCGCCAGGCCGTGGCCTCCTCCGGGCGCTCGTCGATCAGGAGCACGAGGAGCTCAACATCCTCCCGCCCTTCGATGGCGCTCGAGACGCCGCGCAGGAGCGTCGTGCGCCCCGAGCGCGGCGCCGCCATGACAAGCACCCGCTGCCCGAGCGCCAGCGGGGTCAGGAGGTCAACGGCCCGGGTCAGCACATCGCTCGAGTCGCCCAGCGCCAGGCGCCGGGTGGGGAGCACCGGGGTCAGGTCCTCGAACGCGGGCCGCTCCGCCGTCTGCGGCTCGCCGCCGTTGACGCGGTCGACGTGCACGAGCGCCCGGTGGCGCTCACCGCGCCGGGGCTCGCGCGCCGGACCCGAGACCTCATCGCCGGAGCGCAGCTCGCAGCGGCGAATCTGCGACGCCGACACGTAGACGTCGTCCGGCTGCGCACCCAGGCCCTGGAACCTCAGGAACCCCCGCCCGCTCGTGCAGATCCGCGAGGTGCAGCTCTTCGAGCTTCTGCACCATCGCGGCGGCAGGATATCCGCGGCGGGCTATCTCACGTTTCCGCTCGGCTACGAGGTCGGATCGATGCCCTCGGCCCGGGCGATGTCGACCCAGGCCGCCGCTTCGTCGCGGATGCGCCGCCTGCCCCAGCCGAGCTCATTCCCAA
>VAYL01000024.1:7898-14173 GCA_005884305.1 Actinomycetota bacterium | reverse complement strand
CGCAGCCTCCGCAAGCAGATCGGGCTGGCCCGGGACGATCGGGCGCGCGAGCTCCGGATGCGCCGCGGCGAGGGTCAGAACGTGGCGCGCCGCGTGCCCGTAGCGAAGCGCGAGCAGGTCCCGCCATCCATCCGGCAAATCGTCCTCGTCGAGCCCATGCGGCGGTGAGAGGTCCTCGTCGGACGCCGGCATGCCGAGCGGGATCTCCGAGGTCTGGCACGGAGCCTGCCGCCCCTCGCGCTCCACCATCCGGTCCACCACCTGCTTGGCCATCCGGCGCCAGGTGGTGAGCTTTCCACCCGTGATCGTCAGCAGGCCCGAGGAGGTCTCGTAGAGCTCCGCCCGGCGCGAGATGTCCACCGACTTCCGCGGATCGCCGGTGGAGATGAGCGGCCGCACCCCGGCGTAGGCACCGGTGAGGTCGCCCGGGCCGATCGAGGTCCCGAAGAACGAGTTCGTCGCCTCCAGCAGGTACTCGATGTCGTCGCTCGCAGGCTCGACATGCCTCAGGTCGCCCTCGTAGTCGTTGTCGGTGGTTCCGATCAGCGCACGCCCGTACCACGGCAGCGCGAAGATCGTCCGCTCCTCGCCCGCCGGGACGATGCAGGCGGCGTGCTCGAGCGGCAGGAGCTCCTGGGAGACCGTGACGTGCGTCCCCCGGCTTGGCGCGATCCGCGGCACCTCCTCCTCGGCGAGGATCTCCTCGGGCCGGATCCGGTCCGCCCACACGCCGGTGGCGTTCACCACGTTGGACGCACGGACCTCGAAGCGCTCGCCGCTCATGGCATCCGTGCAGACGACCCCCGCCGCACGGCCACCTCCGGACAGGAGCTCCACGACCTCCGCGCCGTTCACGAACACCGCGCCGAATCGCTGCGCCTCGCCGAGCACCGTGAGGACCAGCCGGACGTCGTCGGTCTGACAGTCGTAGAAGAGGTATGCCTCCTTGGGGTCGCGTTCGGCGAGCGCGGGGATGAGCTCCGCGGCCTCGGAGCCCGGGATCGTGCGGTGCCGGTCCGGCGCCCAGTCCTCCTCGGGCGTCCCCTCAAGGTGCTCCCGCTCCCGTAGGCGCTCCCGCGCTTGGCGCTCACGCCGGCCCTGCCCGACGCGGGTAGTCGCCATGACGTCGTACATGTTCAGCCCGATCCCGATCCTGCGATCACGCCGACCCTCGCCCAGCGTCGGGACGAGGAACGGGGTCGGATAGACGAGATGCGGCGCAAGCTGAACCATCAGCTGGCGTTCCAGCAGCGCCTCGCGCACGAGCCCGAGATCGAAGTTCTGCAGGTAGCGAAGGCCGCCGTGGATCATCTTCGACGAGCGGCTCGAGGTGCCGACGGCGTAGTCGTCGCGCTCCACCAAGGCCACCGAGTAGCCCCGGGATGCCGCGTCGAGCGCCACACCCGCTCCCGTGATCCCGCCACCGATGACGACGACGTCGAAGCTGTCCGTGCTGAGAGCCTCGAGGGCGTCGGCGCGGGAGAGCATCAGTCGAGGTAGGCGGCGATCTCGCCGACGCCCGCCCGCTCTGGCGCCTGCTTGTCCTGGATCGGGCGGCCCAGGTGGATCAGGCTCACGAAGCGCTCGTCGTCGCCGAGCCCGACGGCTGCTCGGCCTCCCGGTGTGCGCAGGACCCCCGGAGTCCGCCAGTAACCGGCGAGCCCGCGGCCGTGTGCGGCGAGCAGGACGATGTAGGCGGCGCACGCGGTCGCCAGCAGATCCTCCTCCCGCTGCACGTCGTCGCCGGACGCGACGCACGAGCACACCACCAGCGTCGGCGCGCGATCGAGCTTCGGCGCCGCCTCCGGGCCCGCGGCCGCCTTCAGGCGCTCGAGGGCCGCGGGGCCGACCACCCGGAACCGCCACGGGTTCGTCAGGTTGTGGTTCGGCGCCCAGCGAGCCAGCTCGAAGAGCTCATCGAGGGTCTCACGCTCGACGGGCTCGCGCTTGAACGCCTTGTGCGTACGCCGGGTGCGGATCGCGGTCTCGACATCCATCGCCGACACGGTATCCAGTGCGTTTGGCCGCGCGTCAGGGAAGGCGGCGGCGATACCAGACGAAGCCGCCGGCGAGCGCCAGCGCGAGTGCCCCGAGTCCGCCGAATACGTACACCGTCGTATCGGAGCCGCCGTCATTCGGGCTCGTCTCGGCCGCGGGCTCCGCGGGCGCGCTCGCGGGTGTCCCCACGGCTTGCCGCTCGCCAGCGGGAGGTGAATTCGCTCTGCTCCGGCTCTGGGCGCCCCCGCCGGAAGAGTGAGTGACGCCCGCCTCAGCCGTAGAACCCGACCCGCCTGCGCCGGAAGATCCGCCGCCGGACGGCGTCCTACCTGCTGGCGGCGCGGAACCCGAAGAGGACGGACCGGGGCCGGGCGTCTGGGTCTCGCCACCGCCTCCGTGGGAGTGATGCGGCTGCGGGCGCGGCACCGGCTTCAACGGATACGCCTCACGCTCGGTGGCGACGAGCGCCTGCCCGGTGACCCAGACGGGCGTCTGGTCGCTGGACGATGAATACGCGTAGTGGCCGTCGCCCCGCTGGCGCCTGGCCAGGTAGTCGAGCGGGGAGTGGCCGTGATCGCGGACACGCGCCGGGTTCGCGCCGGCGGCGACCACCCCCTGGATCGCCCACGCGGTCGACTGGCTATTCGTGAGCCCGCCGCCACCCAGCGCGAAGCCGCCGTCGCGCTCCTGGGTGCGGCGCAGGTAGGCGACGCCGCGCTTCATCGCATGACGGCTGCCCGCCGCGGCGGCCAAGCCCTCGAGCGCGGCACCGGTGCTGTCGGCGTCGCTCGGCGCGCTGGACTGGAAGCCCCACCCGCCGTCGCCGTTCTGGGCGCCGCGCAGCCACTTCGCGGAGCTCGCGACCGCCGAATGCGATGCGCCGGACGCTCGCAGCGCGAGGATCCCGAAAGCGGTCAGGTTGACCTCGCCGCTGTACGATCCGCCGCTCACGCGGTGGCGGCTGAGCTCGGCGGGCAGATCGCGCCCGTGGACGCGGTGCGAGTTGGCCCCAGCGCCCTCGAGGGCCAGGATCGTGCGCTCCAGATCCCCGGTCGAGCGCACGTGCGCGATGTGGTCACGCAGGTAGGCAATCGGGGTAGGCCCGGCGCCCCGGACCGCGAACGGGCTGCGCCCGGCGGCCTCGAGCCCCAGGGTGGCCCAGCCGGTCATCGTCGGGTTGGACGGGCTTCCGGGGGTCACGCCAAATCCACCGTCGGAGTTCTGAGCGCTCTCGAGCCAGGCCACCGCGGCGGACGGGTCAGCCTCCGCGCGAGCGGGAAAGGCACCGGCCAGCCCGACCACCGCAACGAGCAGCGCGAGCGGCGCGGCCCCCGCCTCCCGCCACCGGAACTCGAATCGCTCCCGGTAGCGCGCGATCATCCGCACGAGCGCCGGTCCACCGGCGAGGGCGAAGACGACGTTGCCCGCCGCGTGCGCCACGTTGAAGGGGAAGCCGCGCGCCGAGATCGCCAGGTAACGGTCGAGCGACTGCTCGCCGCCGTAGCTCACCATCACCGAGTAGTCGAGGAGCGCGCCGTAGGCGAAGCCGGCGAGGCCGCACGCCGCGGCGAGGCCCACGCGGCCGACCCGCCCACGGGTGAGCGCCGCGAGCGCCGCCCCACCGAGTCCGACCATCCCCCACCCCGCCATCTCCCACGGCGTCCACGGCCCCTGGCCAAGCCAGACATTCGAGATCAGAGCGGCCAGTGCACCCACGGCAAAGCCAGGGGCGGCCCCCAGCGCGAGGCCGGTGATCAGCACGATGTCCGTCGTCGCCACCACGTTCGGGATCGGCGTCAGCACCAACCGGCCGGCGACCGCCAGCGCTGCAAGCGCCGCAACAAGCGCGACCAGGCGCGCGGGGGGACGCGAGCGCTCGTACCACGCAAAACCGCCGGCGAGGACGGCCGCGAGCAACAGGTACGCGTAAGCCTCCCAGCTCATCGCGCCTCCGTGACCTCGGCTCGCCGGACGGACAGCTCACGCAGGATTTCGGCGCCGCGCTCCGGCAGGATCGCTCCGCTCGCCCCCAGGATTCGCGCCACCTCCGTCGCGAAGTACCAACCGCCCGCAAGCACCTCCGCAACCGGCCCGTCCGCGATCACCTCCCCGTCACCGAGCAGCACCACGCGCTCCGCGAACGAGGCTGCGAACTCCGTGTCGTGGGTGGCGATCAGGACGGCGGCATCGCGCGCCGAGAGGTCCTTGGCCCACGCCACGAGCGTGTCCTTGCGGGCCCGGTCGAGCCCGCGCGTCGGCTCGTCCAGACAGATGAGCCCCGGGAGGACGCCCTCAGCGCCCCGTCCAGCCATCACGATCGCCAGCGCGAGCCGCTGGCGCTCACCGCCCGAGAGGTCGCGCGGATCCGCGGCGGCGGCCCAATCGAGGCCCACCGCCTCCAGCGCGGCCGTGCCGGCTTCCCCGGGCAGCTCGTCCCCCACCCGCTCGCGGACAAACAGGTCGCCCGGGCTCTGGGGCAGGAGGGCACAGCCGCCGGGCGCGGCAACCCTGCCGCGCGCCGGACGCAGGCGGCCCGCGGCCGCTCGCAGCAGCGTCGTCTTGCCGGCGCCGTTTCGCCCCATGAGGGCCACTCGCTCGCCGCACTCGACTCGAGCCTCGATGCCTCGCAGCACGTCGCGCGGACCCGTCCCGTCGTCGAGCTCGACCCAAGCGTCGCCCGCGACAAGGGCCGGTCCTCCCGCGCGCGTCGACGGCTGGAGCGGCGGCTGACCCGACGCCTCGATGGGCTCGAGCCCGCGGTGCCGCAGCATCTGCCGTGCCTCCTTGACGCCGACGGGCGGCGGCCCGATGCCGGCGAGCTCGAACAGCCGCGCGCCGGGCGTTGCAAGGGCGGGATCGTGATCAAGCGCCCAGCGCAGGAACTCACGCGGGCTGCCGTCGAAGGCGATGCGGCCGTCGGCCATGGCGATCGCGCGATCGGCCGCCGCCAGGCAGCGCTCCAGGCGGTGCTCGGCGAGGACGATCGCGGTTCCCCATTCCTCGTTGAGGCGCCGCAGCAGGCCGATCAGCTCATCCCCGGCAACCGGGTCGAGCTGCGAGGTCGGCTCGTCCAGGAGCACGAGACGCGGCCGCCCCACGAGCGCCGCGGCAAGCGCGACCCGTTGCAGCTCGCCGCCGGAGAGCGTGTCGACCGTCCGGTCCAGCAGGTGCGGCATGGCGAGCGCAAGCGCGACCTCCTCGACCGCGCGAGCTCGGGCAGCGGCGGATTCCGAGCGCATCTCGAGCGGCAGCTCGAGCTCGGCCCGGACCGTGGTCGAGACCACCTGCGTCTCCGGATCCTGGGCGACCAGCCCGACCGCCGCGCCGAGGTCCGCCGGGCCATGGTCGCGGACGTCCAATCCGGCGGCCTCGATCGCGCCGGCGACGTCACCGCCGTGGTAATGCGGCACCAAGCCGCAGCAGGCCCGCAGGAGCGTCGTCTTGCCAGAGCCCGAGCGACCCGCCAGCACGACGAACTCACCGGGCTCGACGTCGAGGCCGAGGCCCGCCAGCGAATCGCGCGCGGCGCTCGGATACCGGTAGGTGAGTCGGCGGATTCGGACGACCGGGTCAACCATGGCGTCTCCGAATTGGCCTGCCGACCAGCGGGGCGACGGCTACGACCACAATCGCCGCCGAGAGCAGAAGCGTGGCGGCGTCGGTCGCGACGGAGAGCGTTGGATACGCGTCGAAACCCCCGATGCCGGTGATCCGCCCGGCGATCCCAAGCGCGCAGATCGCGATCCCAGCGGCAAGGAAACGCGCCCCGTAGCGCGTCCGCGGCCCGCCCCGCGCCGAGCGCGGCGCCCCCTGTGCATATCCCCGGAGCTCTAGCGTCGCCGCGACGTCGACGGCGCGGTCGAGCGAACCCGCCACGAGGCGGCGCGCCATTGCCGCCCGGCCCACCGGAGCCGCGCCCGGCCCGCGCAGCGCGGCAGCCTCGCCGAGCCGTACGTAGTCCGCGGCGGCAAGCGGCACGAGCCGCGCGATCATCGTCGCCGTCAGCGCGGAGCGGCGAGCGAGCGGACGGAGCATGCGCAACACGCGATCCGGATCGACGCAGGTCGAATAGACCGCGGAGGCGAGCAATACGACCAGGATGCGCAGCGCCAGCACCGCACCCTCGGCCAGGGCCTCCGCGCTCACGTCTGTATTGCCGAGCAGCGGCAACCACAGCCCGTTGATGACGACCGTGGCCCCGCGCTGGGCGACGAGACCGTTCACCACAACGATGAAGACTCCGAGCGCAACGCCCCACCGAGCGGCGAGCGCCAAGG
>VAYL01000024.1:3650-7720 GCA_005884305.1 Actinomycetota bacterium | reverse complement strand
TGCGCCCCGCCTTCCTGGACGATCGGCAAGGGCACCGCGCCGCCTCCCGTCGCCGCGACCGCGTAGCGGTTCCGCAGCGAGTCCGAGTCGAGCGAATCGGCCGCGCGGCGCACAGCCGAGGCACCCGACCCGGTCACGATCCACGTCGGCTGGTCGCCGGAGCCCCGCAGCGCCGCGACGAGGCCGGCGCCCGGCCCCAGGTCGCGCCCCGGCTGCCCTGTCTGATCGAGCCCGATGAGATGCCAACTGCCGTGGATCGGGCCCTTGAAGGTGGCGAACACCCCGGTTCCCTGCGGGCTGCCGCGCAGATCGTCGACGGCCGGGTCGGCGCCGACCCGAGGCCACGTTCCCACCAGTACGCGCGGCGCGTCCGCCGATCGCGCCTTGCCCTCTGACATGATCGGGGCTGCCTTCGCGCCGGCCTCGTCGATCCGTTTCGAGACCGTCTCGCAGGCGGGCCGCACTCCGAGGCACTCCACGGGGACCGCCTGGGGGTGGTCGACGGAATTTTGGGCGAAGGGCTCCGGCCATGAGCCCACAACCGCGGGCACGCTCATCGCGGCGGTCCAGTCGCGGTAGTCCCACCAGATCTTCTCGCCGCCCTTCACCTGCACATCGGCGGAGCCCACCGGGGACTCGATGCCGTTGACGTAGAAGAACCAATCGCTCGACCCGGTGCCCGCGAGCCCGTTGATCGACTGCACGAAACCCCCGCCGTAACGCGTCGCGATGTCCGCCTCGCCGTCGAGAAAGCGAATCACGGTCTCCGACGAGGGTGGATCCTCGTCGGTCGCCTGCAGCATCGTCTTCGAGCCGTAGTCACGAGTGACGGTGAGGGTCGCGGTTCCCGGCGATGAGGCGCCGGCGCCGAAGCCGCAGCCCGGCACCGCGGCGGCGCACACGAGCGCCGTCGCGGTGGCGAGCCATGCAACCCGCGGGCTCATCCCATCAGCGCCTGCTCACCCGCTCGCAGCTGGAGGCGATCCGGTCGTTGCGGTCGCCGCGGTCCAGGATGACCTGGTCGCGGCCGCCGCCGCAGTTGACCCGATCCTTCCCACCGGATCGCAGGTCCACGACGTCTGCCCCACCGCGAGCCGAGATTCGATCCCAGCCACGCGTTCCGTCGATCCGATCGGCATGGGCCGACCCGAAGATGCGCGCGCCATGCGCCTTGGGGCACTGGCCCGCCGCGCTGCTCACGCAAACCGCCACGTGGTTCGACGGGATGTCGCTTGGCGTCCCGGTCGCCTGAAGGGTCGCGGAGGAGGTGAGCCGCACGCGCAGCTCGCCGTTCGCGTTGGTGGTGCCGAGAGACCGGCGTCCGGCAAGCACGTCGACGCCGGCCGCGGGACCGGACTTGCCCTTGGTGAACCTCACGACCTTCACCGTGAACGCATCGCCCGGCTGCGCCGACGCGGGTGCCTTCAGCTGCAGCTCTCGCGGCCCGGAGGAGGCCTCGGAGCCGGAGGTGAGGTACCAGAGGATGTTGTCGCCATTTCGCACCGGCACGAACTCCGCGCCCGTGGTCGCCCCGAGGTCGTTCCTGATCAGGTCCCAGAAGCTGAATCCGACGGTGGCGAACCCGCCGATCCCGCATACGCCCAGGCCGAACCCGTCGTCGACGAATGCGTCGCTCAGGACGAGCGGTCGCAACGCCCGATCGGAGGCGAGCGCGTCCTTCAGGATCCCGAGGGCATTGGGCCCCCTGAGCCGGTACCGCTTGCCGCTGCTGCGACTGCCGAAGCAGTCCTTGTTCGTCTTGGTCGACCGCACCGTTGTCGTGCCGGTGTACTGGCGAAACTCCGCAAGCGTGCGGCCCGTATGGGTCACCACCCGCAGGTTCGCCCAATGCGTCTCCGCGGTCGCGGTTCCGGCCGCGAGGGCGAAAACCATCACGGCAGCGGTGATCCCGGCGCCGAGCCGGAGGTGAGTTCTATCCATCTGTGCCACCCCTTCCTCGAGGGTCGAATTCGGCTGGCCAGCGGACAGGTCTCCTGGCTTCCGGGATCGGCTTCGCGCCTTCCCAGGAACGCTGTGGCGTTCCCAGTGGCTGGCCGCATAGGCCTCGCGGCGCCGTTAATGCCCGGTCACAGTGGCGGGACCGCGCCGGTTTCGCACCGGACTTCCCTTGACCACCGGCCCTTATGTGGGGCGGCAGTTTATTCCGGGCGCAGAGCGCTGTCTAGCCCGCGCGCTCTTCGACTTTGCGCCTGAGCTCCTCGACGACGTCGGGCATCGACTTGCGCATGCGCGAGAGCTCCCAGTGCTCGATCTTGATCACGCGCAGCCGCGACGACGCGGTCACCGTGGCCGAGCGCTCCTGCTTCTCCAGGAGTCCTTGCTCTCCGAACACGTCGCCGGGGCCGAGGTCCGCGATGTGCTGTCCGCCGCGCTCTACCTTGGCGGTGCCGTCCTCGATCGCGAAGAAGTGATTCGAGTACCCACCCTCCTTGACGACGACCTGACCCTCGGCGAACTCGTCGGTCTCCGCGAACGGCGCGATCTTGCCGAGCTTGTCGTCGGGGACATCGGCGAACAGCGGAATCGTCTTCAGCAGGCTTACGTCCACAGCTCCCCTCCGGTCGTTTTCGGCTTGGAACCTAACCGATGCGGGGTGGTCGCGTCGCCGCTACCGGGCCTCGGCCTGGACGTCGAGGCTGAAGCGCACGTCGTCGTCGACGTAGTCGGCGTCGAGCAGCTTGTCGCTCAGGAGATCGGCGGCATCAGGGTCGACGAAGACCCTCTCGGCCTCGAGGACCTCGTCACCCTCCTGCGGCCCCGGGACCACGGAGAGACGCAGGTCGGTGCGCGGGTTGCCGTCAGGATCGGTGCTCTCCTCGCGGGTGATCCGCAGGCCGGCTCCCTCGGGGACCCCTTGCGACTCAACTATCCCCCGGATCGCCGTCGCCGCGTCCTCGCTGATCGCAAGCACCGGGCGACCTTAGCCGACTTCGGGCAGATCCTCCAGGTCGACGTGCGAGGGCGGCTCCTCGCCGGTGGGCTCCAGGACGAAGATCTCGACCGCCAGGTCCGGATTCGTGTGGATCTGGCTCATGTAGGCGATGACGTTTCGTCCGGTCGACTCCTCGACGAGGTCGCGGAACTCGTCCTCCATCACGCTCTGGAAGGTCCGTCGCATCTCGTGGACCGCCTCGATGCGCCCCTGGTCGATCATCGTGCGCTCGACGGTGGTGAACCCACCCCGCAGGATGGAGATAACCGTGTCGTTGACCATGTGGGTCTTGGCCTTCGTCGGGCCTTTGCCGTAGTACCGGCTGTGGAGTTGGACCAGGCCGGTGGAGATCCGGGCCAGCACTTCGCCCCGTGTTGTCTCGTGGCGGATGCCTTCCAATTCGCTCGCTCCGTTCGCGTCGTCGTGATCCGGACGTCCGCCCCCCTTGGATGACGACGCGCGCGAAGGGAAGAGTTGCGGGAAGACCCAACGAGCGCGGGCAGTGTAGTTACCGGCTCGGTTCCTCCGTTTGTCCCAAGTCGACCTCGTGCTCGACGACGAGCCCCTCCTTGGCCGGCTCGAGGACGAAGAGCTCCACGGCCATATCCGGATCCGTGTGGATCTGGCTCATGTACGCGATCACGTTGCGTCCGGTCGCGTCTTCGACCACAGATCGAAACCGACCCTCCATCGCGATCTGGAAGCTGCGACGCATCTCGTGCACCGTGTCCGCCTTCCCCTCGTCGATGAGGGTGGTCTCGACCGTCGTGAACCCGCCCTTCAGGAACGAGATCAGGGTGTCATTGACCATGTAGCTGCGGGCCTTCCTCGGGCCCTTGCCGTAGTACTCGTGGTGGAGGCGCACCAAGTCGCGCGTCACGTCCGCCAGGAACCCCGCCTGCGCTTCGTCTCGAGCGCTCACGAGCGCTCCTTCCTCGACGCCTCTGTTGTACTGGCGCCCGAAAGTCAGAGTCGTCGAAGATCCAACGGGCGGCTGAGAACTCAGGCTAGCACCGATATGTGATCGAGTGGGTATTGTGCAGGTGACGTCAACGGCAGCGCTGGGGCGATGTCGTGGCTGCACAGCTTCGAGTCAACGGTCGCTGAGTGCCAAGCA
>VAYL01000024.1:0-3607 GCA_005884305.1 Actinomycetota bacterium | reverse complement strand
TGGAGAAACCGAACCGTCCCCCAGAGCCCGCCGATCCCGATCCCCGTCCCGAGGGCGCAGTCGCCCCGTCGCCCGAGGCAGTGGCGCGCAGCATCGCCAACGATCTGCTCGCGATCCACGAGGACTCCTACGGACGCGCGGCGCATGACGCCGAGGCCTACGTGGTGGGCGACACGGTGATCGTGATCCTCAATCGTCTCGAGCTCCTGCCGAATGAGGAGTTCATGATCGCGCAGGGCCGGTCGGACGCAGTCACGGAGCTGCGGACCAGCTACCAGCAGGCGATCGGGCCCACGTTCCGCGCCGCGGTGGAGCGTGCGACCGGCCGCCGGGTGGTGGGATTCGCGAGCCACGCACAGCTCGACGAGGAGCCGCGGTTTGCGCTCGAGGTATTCAAGCTCGGGCCCGGGAGCTAGCTGGATATGGACGTACGAGTACCGGAGGCAACGGCAAACGGGATGCCATACGTCGTCGAGGTCGGCGGTGACATCGACATCGCGACCGTCGACGGTCTGGAGGCGCCCGTCATCGAGGCCATCCAGGCTGGCCAGCGGCCAGTGATCCTCGATCTCAGCGAGTGCCCATTCATCGACTCATCGGGGCTCCGGCTCCTGCTGCGCGCTCATCATCTGCTGTTGGACGACGGCGCCGGTGCCCGAGGGCGCGTCATGGCGGTCGTCGCGCGCGACGACGTCGCGCGACTCCTGCGGCTGACCGGGGTCGACAAGGTGATCCCGGTGGTCACCTCCCGGGCAGAGGCCGAGGGCCTCCTGAAGCTCGCCTAGGTTCAGCGGCTCGAGAAACCGTGCCACCGCGCGATCCCGCGCGCGGCCCGCCGAGCCCGCCCACCGGACCCGCGGGGGGAAAGTTGCGCATTGTCCGATTTGTTACCAGTTGGCCGGCCGACCCGTCGCAGTTCCCCTACTCGCCCTCCCCCCGCGCGGGGTTTGCGCTCGGGCGCCGCGGGCATGGTTTTGTTGTGCCCGATGTGAGCTTCACACGACGCCTGGCGCGCGCTGTTCCGCGCCCGTTGGACGGATTTGCCGAGATCGGCGCGAACGTGGCGCACGAGTGGAAGGAGCTCCTGCACGGCCTTCCCGGCGATGACCCCGACGCGTGGGACCCGGAGTACATCCGGCGCACGCTCCCGATCCTCGGGCGGCTCTATCGCAACTATTTCCGCGGCGAGGTCACCGGCCTCGAGCGCATCCCCGAGGGGCCGGCGCTACTGGTGGGCAACCACTCGGGCGGCACGATGATCGCCGACACGTTCGTCTTCGCGACATGCTTCTACGAGCGGTTCGGTCCTGAGCGGCGCTTCCACCAGCTCGCGCACGACATCGCGGCCCGCCTCCCCGGCCTGGGAATCCGCCCGTGGGGAACGCTACGGGCTTCCCATGAGAACGCGAAGAAGGCGTTCGCGCTCGGGGCGCCGGTGCTCGTCTACCCGGGCGGGGACTGGGAGACCTTTCGGCCCAGCTGGCACACCGATCGCATCGAGTTCGCCGACCGCAAGGGGTTCATCCACCTCGCGTGTGAGGAGGAGGTGCCGATCGTGCCCGTCGTCTCGATCGGGGGCCAGGAGACCGCGCTGTTCATCACCCGCGGCGAGCGGGCCGCCAAGCTCACCGGTCTGGACCGCGCGGCACGCATCAAGGTGCTGCCGGTGTCAATCGGGCCACCGTTCGGGCTCAGCGTGCTGGACCTTCCGCCGCGCCTCCCGATTCCGTCGAAGATCGAGATCGAGGTCCTGGAACCGATCCAGCTGCGCGAGCGCTTCGGCGCCCATCCGAATCCGGACGAGGTCTACGTCGAGGTGACCGCGGAGATCCAGGACGCGCTCGACGAGCTCTCAGCCGACCGAGCGGTTCCCGTCCTGGGTTGACCAGCGGCCGCTCGCACTATCGGCCCGGTCCGGGGGCGCGTTGAACCGGGCCGGCGAGTTCGCGCGCGATCGCGGCGGCCGCGCGCGCGATCTCCTGCTTCGTCGAAGCCTCGCGAACCGACGCGAGCCCGAGCGCACGCCGCTCCGCGGAGCCCGACGCGTCGTGCCCCACGACGGCGTGAAGTGGGATGCCGGCCAGTGCCGCGCGGCGGGCGACCTCGCTTACCGTCTTGCCCTCCAGGGTCGTGGCGTCGAGCCGGCCCTCCCCAGTCACGACCGCCACCGCGCCACGCAGCCGCGCACCGAGATCCACCCGGTCCGCAATGAACCGCGCGCCGTCGACGAGCTCCGCACCGCACGCGGCCCACAGGCCCCCGGCTAGCCCCCCGGCGGCGCCGGTCATGGGAACGCCCGTCGGATCTCGAGGCAGCTCCGGCGCGTAGGCCGAGAGTCGGGCCGAGAGCCGGCCGACGGCGTCGGGGTCGGCGCCCTTCTGCGGCGCGAACTCCGGCGCCGCGAGCTCCCAGGGGATTCGAACGTCGCACAGGCAAACGATGCGCGCGTCGCCCAAGCCGCCAGCGGCGGCGATTGCCTCCACGGCGCCCCGCCCCCCGTCGGTTGTGGCGCTGCCGCCCACGCCCACCAGGATCGTGGCGGCTCGCCTCGCGGCGGTCGCGATCAGCTCCCCCGTGCCGTGCGTCGATGCCCGCTCCGGATCGCGCTCGGCCTCGGCAACGAGTCCGAGGCCGCTCGCCGCCGCCGTCTCCACGACCGCGGTCTTCCCGTCTCCGAGCAGCGCGTACCACGAGCGGACAGGCCGGCCCAGCGGATCGTGCGCTTCTGCGGCGATGGGTTCGCCGCCGAGGCCAGTCAGGAGCGCCTCGGCGGTTCCCTCGCCGCCATCGGCGAGCGGGACCCCGTCGACCTCGTACCCCGCCTCCCGGAGCGGACCGGCTACAGCGGCGATCACCTCGGAGGCGGCGAACGTGCCCTTGAACGAATCGGGCGCGATCACCACCCGCCGCGCTGTGCCCACATTCGTCATCGTGCCGTGCAGATCATGTCTGCCAGGCAGCTCCTCCTGCTGCGTCACGCGAAGTCGAGCCACGACGACCCGGAGCTCGCCGACCACGAGCGCCCGCTCGCGCCCCGCGGCAAGCGCGCCGCCGCGGCGATGGGGCGCTACATGCACGGGCACGAGCTGAATCCCGCGCTGGTCCTGTGCTCATCGGCGGTCCGGGCGCGCAAGACGCTCGACGCCGTCATGGATGGGCTCGATGCTTCGCCCGAGGTGCGGATCGAATCGGAGCTCTACGAGGCATCCCCGCGCGGGCTCCTGGAGCACCTGAGGGGAATCGACGAAGAGGTGCCGTCCGCGATGCTGGTGGGCCACAATCCGGCGATCGAGCGTCTCGCGCTGGACCTCGCGTCAGGCGGCCCGGATCTCGCGGATCTCGCCAGTAAGTACCCGACCGGTGCGCTCGCGGTTCTGGCGTTCGACGGCACATGGGGCGATCTCGACCCCGATGGGGCCCGGCTGGTCGCCTTCGTCAAGCCGCGCGACCTCGACCGGTGATCGGCGTCGACGCGACGTCGTTTTTGGTCATCGTCGCGGCGGCGGCGCTGGCGGCGGTGGCGGTGACCGTCCTCGGACCGCGCGTGGCGATCCCCGTGGTCGTGGTCGAGCTCCTGCTGGGGATCCTCGTCGGGCCACAGGTGGCC
>VAYL01000249.1:3740-4235 GCA_005884305.1 Actinomycetota bacterium | reverse complement strand
GAAGTTCTGGAGGATCACCTCCTGGATGTGCCCGTGCCTATCGTTGACGGCCGAAAGCGCCTCGAGCGACGCGACCCGCTCCTCGACCGTCTCGCCGATCCCGACCAGGATCCCGCTGGTGAAGGGGATTCGCAGCTCGCCCGCCGCCTCGATCGTCTCCAGTCGCCGCGCGGGATGCTTCGTCGGCGACCCGGCATGGACGGTCTGCATGAGCCGCTCGGAGATCGATTCGAGCATCAGTCCCTGCGACGCTGTGACCTCGCGTAGCCGCGCCAGGTCCTGCCGACTCAGAACGCCGAGGTTCGTGTGCGGCAGAAGCCCCCGGTCGAGCGCGCGCTCGCACGTCCAGACCACGTACGAGACGAAGTCCTCGTGACCGAGCTCGTGCAGCCGCCGTGCGACCTCCGGGTTGACCTCGGGCCGCTCGCCGGTGAGGACCAGAAGCTCCTTGGCTCGCCGGCGTACGGCCTCGTCGAGCCGCTCTTCCACCTCCTC
>VAYL01000249.1:3145-3720 GCA_005884305.1 Actinomycetota bacterium | reverse complement strand
GTCGCGAACGAGCAGTACTTGCAGTAGCAGCGGCAGGTGCGCGACAGTGAGAGCGTGTAGTTGCGCGAGAAGGTGACGCGCCGCACGGCACGCAAGCTACAGGAGTGTCGTTACGCGCTACCTCCGGCGCGGGCGCGCGGCCGTTCCGACGTCGTCCGCGACGTTCTCGACCACCTCGTCCGGGCCGGTGGGCGGCTCGGGCCCGAGCGCGTACTGCCCGCCGGCGATCACGAACCGGTACAGCAGCGCGGCCGCGATCGCCCCCACGACGGGACCGACCAGGTACGGCCACGTGCCGCCGAAGTCGTTGCCGATCAGCGCGGGACCGAACCAGCGCGCCGGGTTGACGGCGGAGCCCGTGAGCGGGCCGAAGATCATGACGTCGAGGCCCAGCGTGAGCCCGATCGCCAGCGGCGCCCATTCCCGCCTCGCCCGCGGATTCAGCGCGACGGCGCAGACCGCGAGGACGAGCAGGAACGCCCCGATCCCCTCGACGATCGCGCCGAGGTACGCATGTCCGAGGATGGGGCTGACGCTCACGGCGCCGTAGTGGCTGGCGCGGCCCTCGTCGAGGA
>VAYL01000249.1:2496-3099 GCA_005884305.1 Actinomycetota bacterium | reverse complement strand
TCGACCGGGTCGATGCGGCGGAGGATCGCCGCGGCGAGGGTCACTACAGGGTTGAAGTGACCGCCGGAGGCTGCGCCCAGGGTGATGATCAGCGCGAACAGGACGATCCCGTGCACCAGGCCCACGACTGCGAAGTCGGAGCCGCTCTGGGCGTTGGCACTGGTGGCGACGTAAAGCACCACCACCGTGCAGATGGCAAAGGTGAGGAGCAATGTGCCGACCAGCTCGGCGACGTAGGCGGCTAGTCCTCGATCCTGCACTCTCAAACCTCCTGGTTAATCCGGGCTTTCATCGAATCCCGACCCCACCGCGCCGCGAGTCCGCGCCGGCAGCGGGCAAACACGGCGCGGCAGTCTAGCTGCCTTTGCGGTCTGCTTGCTCCTGTAGGCGCTTTGCGTCGGCGATCACCTCGAGCGCCTCCTCGCGCGACCGCCAGCCCTCGACGTCCACCTTCTTCTCCTCGAGCTCCTTGTAGATCGAGAAGAAATGCGTGATCTCGCGCTGCATCGGCCGCGGGATGTCCTCGAGCGTGTCCGCCTGATTCCACCCGGGATCGTTCAGCGGCACGCACACGACCTTGTCGTCCTCCCCCTTCTCGTCCCA
>VAYL01000249.1:0-2445 GCA_005884305.1 Actinomycetota bacterium | reverse complement strand
CTCCGAGACGCACACCATCGCGTCCAGCGGATCGCCGTCGCGCCCGCGGTGGCCGATCAGATACCCGTAGTCGGTCGGATACACGGTTGACGAGGACAGAAACCGGTCGAGCACGAGCTCCTCCAGCTCCTCGTCGTACTCGTACTTGTTGCGGCTCCCCTTGGGGATCTCGATATAGGCGAGCAGGTGGTCGCCGCCCTCGGCCATGGCGCGGACTATAGGCTCCGCCGACCGATGAAGAGGGTCGTCGCGCTGCTGGCGGCCGCCACCTGCACGGCCGCGCTGGCGGCCTGCGGCGGCGGTGCTGAACCGGGCGCTCCTAAGCGAGCGACCCTCGTCCTCGACTTCCAGCCGAACGCCGTTCACGCCGGGATCTACGCCGCGGTGCGCGAGGGCTACTACCAGGATGCCGGCGTCGACCTGCAGGTACGCGAGCCCTCGGCCTCCACGGATGCCCCGAAGCTCTTGATCGCCGGTCGCGCCCAGTTCGCGATCCTCGACATCCATGACCTCGGCCTCGCCCGGGAGAGGCACCTCAAGCTCGTCGGCGTGATGCCGATCGTCCAGCGACCGCTCGCCGCCGTGATCGCCGCGGACCGTGCCGAGGTCCGACGGCCCTCGGACCTGGCGGGGGCGACGGTGGGAGTGACCGGCCTGCCCTCCGACGACGCCGTGCTTGACTCGGTCCTCCAGGCGGGCGGCCTGGATCCGGCGGGCGTCCGCCGGGTGACGATCGGATTCCAGGCGGTCTCCTCGCTCGCCGCCGGCAAGGTCGACGCCGCGACGGCGTTCTGGAACGCCGAGGGGGTGACGCTTCAGCGCCAGGGGATCCCGATCCGCGAGTTCCGGGTGGACGACTACGGGGCGCCGCGCTATCCGGAGCTGGTCCTGGCGACCGGCGGACGTTTGCTCTCTCAACAGCCCTCGCTGGTCCGCCGCGTGGTCGGGGCTACCGCCCGCGGCTATGCGCTGGCGGTGAGCGACCCCAGCCGCGCCCTCGACGACCTCCTGGCCGCCGATCCGGCTCTCGACCGCGACGAGGAGGCGGCGGAGCTGCGCGCGCTCGAGGGGGCGAACGCCTTCGAGCCGGTGGCTCGCTTCAACCGAGCCGCCCTCGCGGCCTGGGCGCGGTGGGACGTCCGGCACGGGATCCTCGAGCGCCGGCCCGACGTCAGGAGCGCGTTCCCGATCCAGGCGAGCTCGTCGGTGTCGGCGGCCCGCTAGCGCGGGGAGGCGAGCAGCCGCCCGACGAGGGCGGGAAGCTCGCGCGCGAGCCGCGAGCGCGGCACCACCAGGTCGAGGCCGGCGGCCTCGGCCCGGCGCCGAGTCTCGACCTCGACGTGGGAGTAGTACCCCAGCACCGGGACGCCGAGGCCGGCAAGGGCCTCGGAGGACTCGCGATCGAGGTCAGCGACGACGACGTCCGCGGCCGCGTGGGAGGCGGCCTCGGCCGCTGAGCTCGCGAGCTTCACCTCGTGACCCTCCGCGGTCAGCACCGCCTCGATCCGGCTCGCGAACATCAGCTCAGGCGCCACGGCGAGTATCCGGGCCACCGGCGAGCGGTCCTCTAGAGACTCCGCCGACGGCGGAAGTCGGCGCGCACGCTCTCCGGCCGCCCCCACATCTGAACGACCTCGGCGCGCCCCTCTCGGACCTCGCGGACCGTGAGCTCGCCCTCGATGGCCTCGCGGTCGAGCAGGGCCAGCGTCCCCTTCACGGTCTCCGCCGCCGCCGCGTGGCCGAAGCGGTGCGCGACGAGCAGCCGCCAGTGCCAGTCGGCCTTCGAGTAGGGCTGCGCTCGATCTCCAGGTCCGTCCAGTCGTCCGGCAGCGAGTCGAGCACCTCCTGGAACGTGTCAGCGAGCGTCATCGGCCAAAGCCTAGAGCGTCGTCCATCGCCGGCGGTCGAGGGACCGGCGCGTGACAGGGCGAGCGGTCCAAAACTCAAGTGCCCCCGCCAGGTGCCGATCAACCGGTGGAGGGCCCCGCATGCGCAAATTGCGGCAAACTGCAGCCAATCGAATCCCGCGGCAGTCGCGTCGGAGGGTCGTGCTGGCGGCTGCCTTCGGGTTCGGGGCGCTGTGGCTGGGCGTGATCGCGCTCGGCGAGGCGTCTCACGACCTCGCCGTAGTCGCGGTGGGCGCGATCGGGGTCGTGCTCACCGCCTGCCTGCTGCCCCTGCTCAGCCGTCACGAGCAGGAGCTTGAGGGACTGGCCGAGAGCGACGCGCTGACCGGCCTCGCAAACCATCGCGGCTTTCGCCAGGTGCTCGAGAAGCAGGTCGATCGAGCGCGGCGGCGGCGCCGGCCGCTCGCGCTCGTGATCCTGGACCTCGACAACTTCAAGGTCGTGAACGACGCCCACGGACACCCCTTCGGCGACCAGGTCCTCAGGGCGATCGGCAAGAGCCTTCGCGAGGCGGTGAGGAACGCGGGAACCGCGGCGC
>VAYL01000236.1 GCA_005884305.1 Actinomycetota bacterium | reverse complement strand
CCAAGTGCGAGCCAGAGCGCGAGGTCCGGCGACAGACGTCCCATCGCACCCAGCGTGATCGCCGCGATCGGCAAGACCGCTGCAAGGAGAATCGCCGCATCCTGCCCGGCGATTCCCAGCACCTGCGCTCCGGTCAGTCGAGCGTGCTGCTTCACGCTCTCACCCAGACTGTGCGCGTAGACGTGTGCCGCCCAGAGAACGACTGTTCCCGATCCGACGATCACGACGAGCCGCCACGGGTCGGCCGCATAATCCGCGGCTCCGGCGGTCAGCATCGACAGCACGACGATCGTGCCGTACACGGTCCCCGAGATCGTCTCTACCTGCCCGTGGAGGAGCCGGCGCACCTGCATTGACGCCAATGATCCGCAGTGCATCGGTCGGATGCCCGGATCCGCCGCCTGGAGTTAGCTACTGGTTCGGCAGCGGCGAGCCTGCGAACACGAAGAACCAGACCATGAACCCACCGCTGACAACAACCGCGGTGAAGACAAAGGCAGATTCGATGGGAGAGAGCTTCCGCTCCCCCGGCCGGTAGGGCTCGTCGCGCATGCTGCGGTTCCACGGATAGCGCTGGGGCGGGCCCTCTTCCTCCGGCTGCCCGCGCGCCTGAATCCAGCCGGCGACAAGCAGCAGGAACAGGTAGGTCACCACGATGCCGGCGAAGATGATCGCCGCCGTGGTGCTGTCGACGGTGTCGGCCCCGTGTCCCTGGATCTTCGACCCGATCCATACCCAGAGCAGCGGGACGCCGAGCCCGATGCCGAGCGCGAGCACGATCGCGACGGCGAGCCGTGCCGCGTAGCCCGCCGGCCTCTCCCTATGTGTGTCGGTGCGATCCGCCACGGTGGAACGCACCACAAAGGTTCCCACACCGTGGGCAACGAAACTACCGGCATGAGCAAGCCCAGACCACCGGTGCCCAGCGGCCCCTATCTGGTCGTCGGCCTCGCCCGCTCGGGCCAGGCTGCCGCTCGCCTACTCGCGGCTCGTTCGGAACAGGTCGTGGGCTGCGACTCCGGTTCCCCCCAGTGCGCGGAAGGGCTTCGGGACGCCGGCGTCGAAGTTCACCTGGATACGGATGGAATCGCGCTGCTCGAACGCGCCCGCTGCCTGGTCAAGAGCCCCGGGGTTCCCCGCCAGGCACCGGTCGTCGAGGCAGCCACTGAGCGCGGCGTTCCGATCCTCGGCGAGCTCGAGCTCGCGTGGCGGCTCATGGAGAACACCTTCGTCGCCGTGACCGGGACGAACGGCAAGACGACCGTGACCGAGATGCTCGGCCACGTCTGGCGAACCGCCGGCGAGCCGGTCGCGGTGGCGGGAAACGTCGGGACCCCGCTCGCCTCGCTGGTCGGCGAGCTCCCGCCGGACACGACGGTGGCGTGCGAGTCGTCGAGTTTCCAACTCGAGGACGCCGACTCCTTCGCCCCGGAGTGTGCCGTTCTCCTGAACGTGACGCCCGACCACCTGGACCGCCACCACGACTTCGAGGACTACCTGCGCGCCAAGCTGCGGATCTTCGCCCACCAGGGAAATGACGACGTCGCAGTCTTCAACGCGTCCGAGCCGGCGCTCGCCGGCCGTGACCTGGGCGGGTGCGCCCGGCGTGTCGCCTACTGCCGCGGTGCGGATCCCGACTGCGCGGTCTCGCTCAACGAGGAGACGATCTTCATCGGCTCCGAGCCACTGATCCCGGCCGCCGAGCTCTCGCTTCCCGGCCCCCACAACGCCGACAACGCGATGGCGGCCGCCGCCGCGGCTACCGCGATGGGTATCGACAGCGGAGCGCTCGGCGAGGCACTTCGGACGTTCCCCGGCGTCCCGCATCGCCTCGAGCAGGTGGCGGAGGCAGACGGCGTCCTCTACGTCAACGATTCCAAGGCGACCAACGTCGCGGCGGCCGCCGCGGCCTTGCGGTCATTCGACGGTGGGGTTCGCGCGATCCTCGGCGGTTCGCTTAAGGGCGACGACTTCAGCGGGTTGGTCGATCCGGTCGCCGAGCGCTGCGCGGCGTGCTACCTGATCGGCGAAGCGGCGCCGGCGCTGCAGCGCGACCTCGCGCCGGTTCGGTCGTCGGGGGTGGGGCTTCGCGAATGCGGCGACCTCGCAACCGCGGTCCGCGAGGCGAGTGCCGAGGCCGGGAGCGGCGAGGTGGTCCTGCTCTCGCCCGCATGCGCGAGCTTCGACGCTTACCGCGACTTCGAGGAGCGCGGCGAGCACTTCCGCGCGCTGGTGGAGGAGCTCGTCCGGTGAGCGCGGTATCGCTCCGTCGCATCGGACCCCGGACCCGCACCCGCTCGGGCTCTCAGCCCATCGAGTACAACCTCCTGCTCACCGCGACGCTCTGCCTGGTCGCGTACGGGATCGTGATGGTGTTCAGCGCGAGCTCCACCACGGCGCTCCTGGGGCAGAGCGGAGACAGCGCGTACTACCTCAAGCGAACGCTCGTGGTCGGGGCGATCGGTCTCGTGTTAATGCGCCTGC
>VAYL01000235.1:1677-3459 GCA_005884305.1 Actinomycetota bacterium | reverse complement strand
ATGACCTGGCTGCGCCAGCTCCTGGAGGCCGAAGGCGATCAAGACCCGGAGGAGTTCCTCGAGTCGCTGAAGGTCGACTTGTTCGAGGACGAGGTGTTCGTCTTCACGCCGCGTGGCGAGGTCAAGAACCTCTCCGCCGGTTCGACGCCGCTGGACTTCGCGTACGCAGTCCACACCGACGTAGGCCACCGCTGCGTCGGCGCCAAGGTCAACGGCAAGATCGTTCCG
The DNA here is from genome assembly GCA_005884305.1 of Actinomycetota bacterium. Classification (GTDB taxonomy): domain Bacteria; phylum Actinomycetota; class Thermoleophilia; order Solirubrobacterales; family 70-9; genus AC-56. The sequence continues at coordinate 3,231 of VAYL01000235.1, read as the reverse complement.
CTCCACTACCAGCTGAAGTCCGGCGACATCGTCGAGATCCTCACGGCCAAGCAGGAGCGCGGGCCGTCGCGTGACTGGCTGGCGCTCGTGCGCACCAGCCGCGCCCGCAACAAGATCCGGGCCTTTCTCAAGCGCGAGCGGCGCGACGACGCCGAGAGGCGCGGGCGCGAGCAGCTCCAGGATGCGATCCGCAAGCGCGGACTCCCGCCGCAGCGGATCGCTGCGTCGCCGCTCCTCGCTGACGTCACCCGCGAGATGGGATTCCGCAAGGCGGACGATTTCTACATCGCGGTCGGGCAGGGGAAGATCTCCCCGAAGACCGTCGCCAACAAGGTCTTCCAGCGGCTGAAGCAGGGCGAGGCGGTTGCCGGCGACGAGACCGAGGCGCGTCTAGCCGGCGTCTTGGAGGGGCGCGACGAGCGCCAGCGACGCACCCAGGAGGCATCGGCCTATGGCATCAGCGTCAAGGGCGTCGATGACGTGATGATCAGGCTCGCGAAGTGCTGCCGGCCGGTTCCGGGCGATCCCATCGTCGGCTACGTCTCTCTAGGCCGCGGGATCACGATCCACCGCGAGGACTGCAAGAACATGAACGCGCTGAAGCGCTCGCCCGAGCGGTTCACCGAGGTCGAGTGGGAGGGCGACAACGCGACCTCGTACAGGGTGGAGCTTCAGGTGGACGCGTGGGATCGCACGCGCCTCCTCGAGGATCTCTCGCGGACCTTCGCCGAGACGGGGGTCAACATCATCGAGGCGTTTTGCAGCACCAAGCACCCGATGGTCAAGAACCGATTCGTCGTCGAGGTGGGGGATTCCGAGCAGCTGCGCCAGTGCGTCGGGCGCCTGCGAAACGTGGACTCGGTGTTCGACGCCTACCGCGTGACCCCGACCGCTTGAGCGACGAAGCCAGCCTCGGCCCGAACGCTGCCGCAGTCACCGGTGCGATCGACGCCTACAACGCCGGCGACATCGACGGCCTACTCACGATGGCCCATCCCGATATCGAGTGGGAGGTGGCGCCCGAGCACCCGGCGGCGGCCACCCACAGAGGGTTTGAGGCGGTGCGCGAGTACCACCAGGACTGGCGCAACACGGTTCGCGACCTCACGATCGACCTGCGATCCGTAGCCGAGAGCGACGACGACGTGGTCACGGTCTGCCGGCTGCACGGCAAGGGCGGCGAGAGCGGGGCGGACGTGGAGGTCGAGATCGCCTTCCTCACCACATTCCGCGACGGCAAGGCGGTTCGGGTGGAGGAGTTCCTGGACCCGGCCGAGGCGCTCCGGGCCATGGAATCCGACTCCTGATGGCCCATTGACGGACTTAGGTACGCCATGGGGTACCTAACGCCGTCAATGCGGCCGGCGGTTGGGGTGGTGGTGCCGTTCCGGGGCGGTCCCGTGGCGGTCGAGCGACTTTGGTCCGCCCTTCGTTGCCTCGCTCTGCGCGACGGCGACGAGGTGGTCGTCTCGGACAACACGGCCAACGGTGCGGCGGCCCAGCATGCGCGCGACCCGGTCAGGGTCGTCCAGGCCACGCGCGAGCGCTCCGCCT
>VAYL01000235.1:0-1434 GCA_005884305.1 Actinomycetota bacterium | reverse complement strand
TCGGCGGCTTCACCGAGGGGATCCGGTCAGGGGGTGACCTCGACCTATGCCGGCGACTGCAGGCCGCGGGTTGGCACCTCGGGTTCAGGCCTGATGCGGTCGTCCATCACCGACACCGCGCCACGCTGCGCTCACTGCTTGCTGCGATTGCCCGCTACGGCGCCGGCGCCCGGTGGCTCAACGAGCGCTACGCCGGGTCTTCGCCCCCTTGGCCCTTGCGCCTCGGCTTGGCGACCGCGGCGCGCGCCGCGGCACGCAGCCTGCGGCAGAGGCAAGTGGGGGAGGCCCTGTTTCGCAGCGTCGATGGCCTGGGCCTGGTCGCGCATCGAATCGGATATGCAGGCGGCAACCGCGCAGGTCGGGTCAAGTCAATCTAGTCCCGGCTTCCGGGAATGGATTGACTCGACCGGCCGATGTCGCCGCGGACGCTGCCCTTATTGCCCGTCTTCTACAACGGCCCGGATCGCGGCCGCCGTCTCGCGCATGTGTTCCTCCGAGTCGTACTTTCGCCGTGGCCAGAAGAACCCGCGCAGCCCGTCCTTGCGATTGCGCGGGACGAGGTGAACATGCAGATGGGGGACGCTCTGGCTGACGATGTTGTTCAGTGCGATGAAGGCTCCCTGGGATTCCATCGCCGTGCGGATCGCGCCCGAGAGGAGCTTGGCATTGGCGAACAGCGGCTCGATCAGCTCATCCGGCAGGTCCCAGATCGTCTCGTGGTGCTCGCGGGGGACGAGCAGCGAGTGACCCGGGAAGAGCGGCCGGTGGTCGAGGAAGGCCAGGGACGTCTCGTCCTCGAAGACCACGTGCGCCTGCTCATCGCCCGCGACGATCGCACAGAAGCGACAGCCCTCGACCGCCGTCATCGCTAACCGGGCTCCGGACTAGGCAACGACGGCCAGGGAAGCGGGCTCGATCCGGACGTCGAGCTCGCCGTGGTCGCCGATGTAGTCGCCGTCCACCTGCACCGGGAACGGGCGGATCCGTCCCTGAGGATCCTTCGAGACGGACTCGACCCGACACTGGGTGATGCCGTCGAAGTGCTCGATCTGGCGATGGAGCGGCGTGCGCATGCTTTTCATCAACACCCGGGCGGCGATCGTCGGCACGTCACGCTGCGCGGCACGGCGGAGCATCGCCACCGACAGGGTGCCGTTGTCGAGCGCTGCGTTCTCGCAGATGCGGAGCGGCTGGTTGCCGAAGTAGCTGAACGGGTCGGAGTTCTGCGCGATGGCGGTGACGCCCTCCGCGGTCTCGCCATCGACCTGCAGCTCCATCTGCACCGGGTTCCTGAGGTACCTGCCGTAGAACCCCGACACGGCCGCGTATGTGTAGTACCAGCGCCCGCCGCGGGCCTTCATCCTGGGGTGCGAGTCCACGGTTCTGGCGGCGGTCGCGTCGAGTCCCGCGCCGCACGCGAACATGAATCGGCGC
>VAYL01000023.1:12505-15715 GCA_005884305.1 Actinomycetota bacterium | reverse complement strand
TCGACAACTGCCAATAGCCCGAACAAAGCGATCGCCATCGCTGACAGCAGGACCACTGCGGCGAACGTCAGCGCGGTCTCGAGCTGGGCCGACGCCTGCTGGATCAGGTGGCCGAGACCCGAGCTCGATCCGGCCCACTCGCCGAATACGGCCCCGATCACAGCAACCGCGACGGCGATCTTCGCGCCGCTGAAGAAATAGGGCAGCGCGGTGGGAGCCTCGACGCCGCTCAGCGTCCGCCAGCGGCTCGCGTCGAGCGTGCGCATCATCTTCAAGAGGTCCGGATCCACCGATCGCAAGCCGTCGAGGGTATTGACCGTGATGGGAAAGAAGCAGATGAGCGCGATGATCGCGAGCTTCGGCCCGATCCCGAAGCCCAGCCAGACCACCAGGATGGGTGCGACCACCACGATCGGCACCGTCTGCGAGGCGACCAGGAGCGGGTAGAACGCTCGGCGAAGGGTGGGGGAGACGTGCAGCGCCAGCGCGAAGCTCACGCCCGCCGCCACCGAGACCGCGAAGCCCGCGAGCACCTCCTGGAGCGTCACCCAGCCGTTGTCGACGAGAAGCGACCGGTCGTTCCAGAGCGACTGCGCGATGTCGCTTGGGGACGGCACGAGGAACGGCTCGATGTGCAGTGCGTTCGCGAGCACGTCGTAGCTCGCGGCGAGCTGCCACATGCCCAGCAGGATCAGGACGATCGCGACCGGCGGGGCCCAGCGCTTCATGCCGACGCCTCCGTGAGGGCCTCCAGCGCACGCTCGCGCGCGGCGGTGAACGCCGGATCGGTGACGCTCTCGAGACGCGGCCGCGCGCGGGGCGCGGGAGCGGAGATCTCGGCCACCGCCCGCGCCGGCCTCGGCGAGAGGACCGTCACCCGGTCCGACAGGTAGAGGGCCTCCTCGACGTCGTGGCTGACGAGGATCACCGAGCGCGACTCGGCGGCCAGCGCCTCCGCGAGCCACTCCTGCATCTCCGCACGGGTGATGGCGTCGAGGGACGCGAAGGGCTCGTCCAAGAGGAGCACCGGCTTGCCGGCCAGAAGGGTGCGCAGGAACGCGATGCGCTGGCGCATCCCGCCCGACAGCTCGGCCGGTCGCGTTCCCTCGAAGCCGGCGAGCCCGAAGCGCTCGAACAGCGGGTGCGCGGCACTGCGCGCCTCGCGCCGGGAGGCACCGCGGTTTCGAAGCGCGATCGCCGCGTTGTCGATCGCCGAGAGCCACGGAAGGAGCAGGTCGCGCTGCGGCATGAAGGCGCAGCTCGCGAGCCGGTCGCGCGCGCTCGTCGAGCCATGGACCGCGATCGCGCCGGCGGACGGCTCGCGCAGGCCACTCACAAGCTCGAGCAGCGTCGACTTGCCGCAGCCGGACGGCCCCACGATCCCCCGCACCTCACCCGCATTCAGGCTCACGTCCATACGCGCGATCACCTCGAGGCCGCCGAACGAATGCTCCAATCCCGCGATCTCGACCGCCGTGGCCGTCGCCATATCGGCCGCGCCACCGCTGCGCAGCGTCCTCTTAACCGGTTGAGGCTCCGCTACGGGAGCCTCGGAAGTTGTTCGCATGCTCCCTCCGCGCGCATTACCGCACAGGTTCTAAGGGTCAGCGCCAGGTGGGTATCCAGAGGCGCTATCTCAGCCCGCTAGCCCGCGAGCACCCCTGTCGTTCAACCAATCGAAGTCTACCCCCGATCGGCGATCGCCCCGGCCCCTGTGCGTCCGATGACCGGAAGCTCGCTCAACGCGCCGCGAAGACCGTGGATGTCGGCGAAGACCTCGACCGCCCCCGCCTCGCGGAGCTCCGAGGCGGCGAAGCCGCCGGTCATCACCGCCACGGCCGGAATTCCGGCGCGGGCGGCCGCTTTGCAGTCCCAGCTGGTGTCGCCGATCATGAGCGCGGCGTCGGTGCCGGCTTTGTCCATCGCGGCGTGAACGAGGTCGGGCTGGGGCTTCGTCGCCTCGACGTCGGCCGATGTCGTCCAGTCGGTGGCGATGTCGCGCGCGTCGAGCAGCTCGAGGTAGTGATCGACCTCGTGCTCCTTCGCCGAGCTCGCAAGGATCACGGCGTCGGCCAGCTCAGCGAGTTCGGCGATCAGCTCGGTCGCTCCCTCGAACGCCTCGATCTCGTCGATCACGCTCATGTAGATCTCGCCCTCGGCATCGCGGATGTCGTCTCCCAGCCGCTCCTCGACCTCCTCGCCGGCGATCGCGGCCACGAGTTGATCCCCGCCCATGCCGATGTGCCGGTGGATGCGCCAGATCTCCGGCGTAACGCCGCTCTTGCGAAACGCTCGGTACCACGCGATCGCGTGGTGGTAGTTGGTGTCGACGAGCGTCCCGTCGACGTCGAGGATCGCGACGCGTGACATCCCAGGCGCATACCCCGACCGCCGCAACGGCGAACCACGCAGCCGAGGCGCTGCTCGACCGGCTGGCGCCCGCCGACCTGGACCTGCGCGAGCGCGTGCGCCTGCGGTTGGCGACCCCGGACGGCAGCGCGGTGGACGTTCTGCTCGACGTGGACGGCGGACGCATCGTCGAGCCGAACGGGCGCGCGGCCGTCGTGTAGCGCTCGTACGCCGCCATCACCGAGTCGCCGTAGTTCCAGTAGAGCTTCGGCTCCGGGTTCAGCCAGAACGTGCGCCCCGCGCGCTCGGTGATCTGCTTGAAGACCTCGGCGTGCGGCTCGCGGCCGTTGGTCCGCGCGTCGCCCAGCACGATGACGGTCGAGCGCGGCCCGAGGTCGTCCACGATCTCCTCCAGGAACTCCAGCCACACGCGCCCGTAGTCGGTGTAGCCGGAGACGTCCGCGACGCCGCCCTCGCGGCTGATGCGCTCCGAGATCGCGCGGAAGTCGCGCTCGCGCTCGAAGACCTCGGTGACCTCGGAGATCCGCTCGATGAAGACGAAGCTCCGCAGCTTGCGAAAGGCGTCGTGGAGGGCGTGCAGGACCGAGAGGAAGAAGACGCTCGCGGACGTGACCGAGGTGGACACATCACAGAGCACGTAGATCTCCGGGCGGCGCGGGTGCTTCGGCCGGTACTTGAGCCGCAGCGGCACCCCGCCGGTATCGAGGGACGCGCGCATGGTGCGCCGCATGTCCACGACCGCGCCGCGCCGGCGCCCGCGCTGTTCGTGCCCCACAGTCGCCAGCCGGCGCTTCAGCTGGGTGACGGCGCGATGTACGCCCGCCAGGTCCTGGGCCGGAC
>VAYL01000023.1:9638-12407 GCA_005884305.1 Actinomycetota bacterium | reverse complement strand
CGGTTGCTCTGCTCGCGGTCGAGCTCCACGTCGCCCGGCTCTGTGGGGCGTCCCTGCGACTGCAGCCCGAGCGTTCGGCGGATCCGCTGCACGTCGACGCCGATGACGCCGGATCCCTCGCCGCGGCGCCCGAACGCAGCGATCGCCAAGCGGGCGAGGTCGCGCATCTCGCCGTCGCGGCCGTCGGCGATCGCCTGCCGGACCGCCTCACGGAGCTCCTCCAGGTTGAGTCCGTCGCCGCCGTCGTAGCGCCTGTCCTCGCCGAGGCCGCGCTCGAGCGCCTCCGACTCCGCCGCGCGGAAGAAGTAGCGATCGAAGAGGAGCTCGAACACCCGCCGGTCCTCCTGCGACTTTGCGACCGTGGCCGCGAGCGCCTCGCGAAAGTCCTCCTCGCGAGTCCACGGCACGTTGTCGAGCGCCGCGAACGCGTCCAGGATCTCGGACGTCCCGATCGCGACACCCTCACTGCGCAGCTCCTCACAGAAGGCCACCAGGCGGGGCGCTAGTCCGGGAGGAAGTTGACTCATCGAGCAGGTAGCAGGTAGCAGGTCGAACCCGACGCCGCTTCTCTACTTGCTACATGCTGCATGCTCAGCCCGCTGCCCCCGCTTCGAGCCCCTCGATGCCGCCGAGCTTCATGCCCACCCGTTCGGCGACCAGGTCCATGTCGGTCCGGTGCTTGACGATGATGCTCATCGTGCGGGCGAACAACGAGGCATCGATGTCGTCGGCGCCCAGGAGCAGGAGCGCGCGCGCCCAGTCGATCGACTCGGCGATCGAGGGCGGCTTCTTGAGGTCCAGCTCGCGCACCCGGTGCACGACCTCGACCAGCTTGCGGGCCACCGTCCCCTCCAGGTCCGGGGCGTGCAGGCCAGCTCCGGGGCGTGCAGGCGGACGATCTCCATCTCGCGCTCGACCTCCGGATAGTCGAGCCACAGGTACAGGCACCGGCGCTTGAGCGCCTCGGTGAGCTCGCGCGAGTTGTTCGATGTCAAGACGACGATCGGGTGCGTTCGCGCCTCGATCACACCGAGCTCGGGAATGGAGATCTGGAAGTCGGAGAGCACCTCCAGCAGCATCGCCTCGAACTCCTGGTCGGTCTTGTCGATCTCGTCGATCAGCAGGACTACGGGCTCGGTGGCCGCGATCGCCTGGAGCAACGGCCGGGTGAGCAGGAACTCCTCGCTGAAGATGTCGCCGTGGACCGCGTCCCAGCCCGCCGCGTCGGCCTGCTCGGCTCCGGACTCCGCCTGGATCCGCAGGAGCTGCTTGCGGTAGTTCCACTCATAAAGCGCCTTGGCCTCGTCGAGCCCCTCATAGCACTGCAGCCGGATCAGCTGGCGCTGGGTCGCGCGGGAGATCGCCTTCGCGAGCTCGGTCTTCCCCACGCCGGCGGGGCCCTCCACGAGCACGGGCTTTCCGAGTCGCTGCGCCAGGTATGCGACCAGCGCTGCGGGCTCGTCGGCGAGGTACCCGACCTCGCCCAGGGACTCCCGGACCTCGGCGACCGACCCGGGCTCGGGGTTTGCGGCCATGCTGGCGATGATAATGAGCGGATGCCGGTCGCCGGGATCCTCCCGCACACCATCGGCCCCTACGTGTCTTTGATGATCGCGGGATTCGTGATCGGGATCGTCGGCCACATGTTTCGCCTGCGATGGCTCGTTGCCGTCGGCATCATCCTCATCTTCCTCGCGGCGCTCGCCCTGCCGCTCGCGTTGAACGTCACCAGCCAGAAGCCCGAGTCCCCGGGACCCCTGCCCGATCCCTTCTGACCTGAGAGGATCGGACGCCGTGGGGCGCCTGGACGAATTGGACCTCTCGAGGTCCCTTAGCCGCAAGGAGGAGGAACGGGCCCTGGACCAGGGGTGGGAGCGATTGACGCAGCTCCGCCTCACCCTCGGGGGGCTGATCGGCGATCAGGGGCTCGGCCCGCCGCTCTGCGTCGTGTTCGAGGGGTGGGACGCCTCCGGGAAGGGCGGGGCGATCAAACGCCTGGTCGCGCAGATGGATCCGCGACACGTGCGCGTCGTGCAGTTCTCGGCACCGACCGACGACGAGAAGCGCCACCACTTCCTCTGGCGGTTCTTCAAGGTGCTCCCCGGGTGGGGCGGGATGGCGGTCTTCGACCGGTCCTGGTACGGCCGCGTTCTCGTGGAGCGGGTGGAGGGACTCGCGACCCGCGATCAGTGGCTCCGCGCGTACGACGAGATCAACAATTTCGAGCGCTCGCTCGCGGACGAGGGAATGATCCTCGTGAAGTTCTGGATGCACATCTCCTCGGAGGAGCAGCTCGAGCGGTTCCAGAAGCGGGAGAAGGATCCGCTCAAGACCTGGAAGCTCACCGACGAGGACTGGCGGAACCGAGAGAAGCGCGACCGGTACGCGGAGGCGGTCGAGGACATGATCGGGCGGACCGATCAGCCGCACGCCCCCTGGCATCTCGTGGAGGCGGATTCGAAGCGCTACGCGCGCGTGAAGGTCGTCGAGACCGTGATCGAACGCATCGAGGACGGTATGCGGCAGTGGGGCATGGAGCCGCCCAAACCGCTCAATGACGGCGCCTCTTTCCGCACAAGCCGTTAGTCTCGTTTTGCGGCTGAGTCTGGACTTCTGCGCTGCCAGGGAGGGCGCCAAGCACCGATGCCCGATGAGATTGACGGACCTGGCGAGAGCGTCGCCGCCACGCCCCGCGAGGCGGCCGCAGGAGCGCCTCGCCTGCGCGCAGTAGAGCCAAGCATCACCGCGGAGTCCACCGCCGCCGCGGCG
>VAYL01000023.1:2357-9597 GCA_005884305.1 Actinomycetota bacterium | reverse complement strand
TTACCATGCTCGCCACCGAGATCAGGCGCCTCCGGGCGGCGTTGGAGGAGGCGCTCGAGGCGCTCGAGGCGGCCGAGCAGCGTGCCGCGGACGCGGAGCGGCGGGCACGCGAGATGGAGGCGCATGCCCGTAAGGCGGTGGACATGCGGCGCGAGGCGACGGACTGGGCTCGGAAGGTTCAGGCCGAGGCCCGCCGGCGAACCCGCGAGGCGGAGGAGAGGGCGAGTAAGGCCGTCGAGGATGCCCGGGAGAGCGTGCGCGAGCAGGCCGAGGAGAAGCTCCGCGCCGCCGCGCAGCAGATCGAAGAACAGGCCGAAGCGAGGCTCCAGGAAGCCGTCGCCGAGGCTGAGACCGAGGCCCGCGCCGAAGGTCTCGCGGAGGCAGAGGAACAGGTCAAAGAGGCGGACGCTCGCGCCGCAGATGCGGGGCGCCAGGCCGAGGAGCGAGTACGCGAGGAGGCGGCTCTACGCGCCGAGGCGGAGCACTCGCTGGCCCGCGCTGAGCGCCGCCTGGAGGCGCTGGTCGAGCGCCTGGCTCGCGAGGCGGAAAAGCGAGCCCGCGAGCAGGCCGAGGCGCGCCTTCGCGCGGAGGTGGAGCGCCTGGAGCGCGAGGCCGCGGAGGCTGCGGCGAAAGCGCGCGACGAGTCCGAGAAGCGCAGCCGCGCGCAACTCGATTTGCGCCTCCGCGAAGAGGAGGCCCGCGTGCGCCAGGAGGGCGAATCCAAGGCCCGGGCCGAGGCGGAGCAGCGTCTGAAGGCGCTGGAGACCCGCCTTCAGCGCGAGCTTCAGCAGGAGGCGAAGGCCGCCCAGGCCGAGTCCCGAAGGGAGGCCGAGCGACGCCAGGCGGAGATCTCCGAGCGCCTCCACCAGGAGGGCGAGGCGCAGGCGAAGGCAGCCGCCGACCGCGCCCGCCGCGAGGCCCGCGGCAGCTGACTTAGCTCCTAGTGCCCTAGAGGACCGGCAGGTATCTGTCGAGCTCCCACCGGGTGACCTGGACCCGGTAGTCCTCCCACTCGGCTCGCTTCAGCTCCACGTAGCGATCGAAGATGTGATCGCCCAGCGCCTTCCGAACCAGGTCGGACTCCGCCAGCACCTCGATGGCCTCGCCCAGGGTCTCGGGCAGCTGCTCGATGCCGCGCTCGATCCGCTCGTCGTGGGAGAGCTCGTACAGATTGCGCTCCATCGGCTCCGGGCACTCGTACCCGTGTTCGATGCCGTCGAGCCCGGCGTGCAGCATCGCCGCGAACGTCAGGTAGGGATTGCAGGAGGGATCCGGGCAGCGCAGCTCGCACCGCGTGGCCTGCTCCTTGCCCGGGTGGTAGACGGGCACCCGCACGAGCGCTGAGCGGTTCCGCTGCGACCATGCGCAATAGACCGGCGCCTCGTAGCCCGGCACCAGCCGCTTGTAGGAGTTGACGTTGGGCGCGAACAGGGCCGCGATCTCACGAGCGTGGCGAAGGAGGCCCGCGATGTACGACTTCGCGGCATCCGACAGGTGATAGTCGGCGTCGGAGTCGAAGAACGCGTTCTTGCCGTCGGAGAACAGTGACTGGTGGGTGTGCATGCCCGACCCGTTCTCGCCAAACAGGGGCTTGGGCATGAAGGTTGCGTAGACGCCGTGCTCGGCCGCGATCTCCTTGACCACGATCCGGTAGGTCATCGCGTTGTCGGACATCCGCAGCCCCTCGGCGTAGCGCATGTCGATCTCGTGCTGCGAGGCGCCGACCTCGTGGTGGGTGTACTCGACCGGAATCCCGACTCGCTTGAGCGCGTTCACCGTGTCGCGGCGTAGGTCCGAAGCTGCGTCGAGCGTGGTGAGATCGAAATAGCCGCCCTTGTCCAGGATCGTAGGCACCCCGTCCTCGCCGAGCTCGTCGGATGCGAAGTAGAAGAACTCCAGCTCCGGGCCCAGGTTGAAGGTGTCGAAGCCCATGTCGTTGGCCCTCGCGAGCGCCCGGCGCATGACGAAGCGCGGGTCGCCCTCGTAGGGGTCACCGCCGGGCTTGAGGACGTCGCAGAACATCCGCGCGACATTGCCCTTCTCGCCGTGGGTCCGCCATGGCAGGAGCGTGTACGTGTCGGGGTCGGGCATCGCGATCATGTCCGATTCCTCGATCGCGTTGAAGCCGGTGATCGAGGAACCGTCGAAGCCCATGCCGTCCTCGAGGGCGTGCTCCAGCTCCTCGCGGCCGACGGAGAAGCTCTTCAGCTGCCCGTTGATGTCCGTGAACCAGAGACGGATGAACTCGACGCCGTCCTCGTCGACGCGGGCGACGATGTCCTTGTGGTTGGTGCTCGGCTGGGTTGCGGTTGCCAACTTGTTCTTCCTCCGTTTTGGGGTCGCAGCAATCCGAATCTGACGGAAACCTATGGGAGATGCGGCCGAGGTTCCCTGGCCCGATGTCGAGAATATTCAGGGGCGCGTTTGTACCGGATGTCGAAATCCGCTCTTTGCGGGCACGACTGCGCCCCCGGACGCGTTCAATCCGTCCCGGATCGCGCTCAGGCGCCGGAGATACCGGCCGGGGCGGCGACCGGCTCCACATCGAGCACCGCGCCTTCCCTCGCCATCTCCACCGAGGCGGAGTCGCCGCCGAGCTCGGCCCAGCGCCTGCGGGCGGCCGCGTGGAGGTCATCGAGGAAGCCGTCGGCGTGCAGCGGGTCGTGGTGGAAGAGCAGGAGGCGCTGCGCGCCCACCCGAGACGCGAAGGTGAGCGAGTCGGTCATCCCGGAATGTCCCCAACCGACGTGCAGCGGGTACTCGTCGTCGGCGTACTGGCAGTCGTGGATCAAGAGATCGGCGTCCCGGGCCAGGTCGTAGCCCGAGATCCACTCGGGCTCGTTGTCGGCGAGGACGGTGCCGAGCGCGGGCTCGTGATCGGGGATGTAGCAGAGCGTCGTATCGCCGTCGGTGATCCGGAAGCCGAGGGTCGGCCCGCGGTGGTTGATCGCCTCGCATCGGATCGTCGCGGAACCGAGCTGCCACTCGCTCGGCGGTGTGTCCCGGAATGACACATCGCAGGGGAGCTCACGGACCTCGACCGGTGAGAGCGGCGCCGAGATGTAGCGGGCGACCCGGTCCTCTAGGGATGCCTCGGGCGACGCGGGTCCCCAGATCGTGATGTCGGCGTCAGCGCGGAAGCAGGGCGGGAAGAACATGAGGCCCTGGATGTGGTCCAGATGGAGGTGCGTCAGCAGGATGTTCACGTGCGGCGAGCTGGTCAGGTCGAGGCCCAGCGTGCGGATCCCGGTGCCGGCGTCGAGGATGATGTGCTCGCCGCTCGCCAGGGTGATCTCCACGCAGGAGGTATTGCCGCCGTAGCGATTCATCTCGGGCCCGGGCGCCGGGACCGATCCGCGAGCTCCCCAGACCTTGAGCCTCATGGGCTCGCCCTCCCGCTGCGATCGTGCGGCCAGAAGAAGATCATCGCCCCCGATGATCCCTCCTCGGAGGCGACGATCGGGAAGGCGCTCGACTCAATCTCCTGCTTGCCGCCATTGGCGGAGCGGATCGTGAACACGGCGTGCGCCGGGCGCCCGTCGCGGACCGCGCGTGTGGTGGGCAGCTCGTCGAGCTCGACGGGCTGGCCGTTTGCCTTGAACGGGCCATAGGTGGACGTCCAGTCCTCGGGAGACATCCGGCCGACGTCCTCGAACGAGCGGCCGAGCAGCGCGCCCGCGGCCTCGTTGTAGAAGACGAGCGCGGCGTCCTGGTCGACCAGGAAGGCGGGCGTCGAGATGCTGGTCAGCAAGTTGCGGGCGAGGATCAGCTCCAGGGGTTTTTGAGCCGCCATCCTCTCCATTCTTCCATCCTTGAGCCAAGTGGCACGTGATCTGGCGCACCGCGGTAGCCTCGAATCAACATGACGCGTCGAGGGCTGGTTGCCGTGATTGCGTTGCTTCTCGTGCTGGCGATCCCCGCCGTCGCCGGGGCGCAGACGGCCGGCATGACCCCGCCGCCGATCCCGCAGGGACCGATGGCCGGCGACATCAAGCCGTTCGACGGCTCGCCCGCGAAGCCCGATCCCTTCTCGCTACCGGCCGTTCCGCGGAACCCGTTCATGGCGCCGAACGGGGTCTCCAACCTCCACGACGACGCCTACCAGACCGACACCTACCTCTGGAGCGGACCGCTCGGCCACCGGACGCGGACGCAGTCAGCCTTCTACCGCGGCACCGTCCTCACGCGAGAGTGCGCCTCCATCACCTTCGACTCACGTGGTCGGCTGGTAACGATCTGCGTCGGCCTGGATCGCCCTGTCGTGGCGATCATCGACCCCGCGACGCTCACCCCGCTGGCGACGTATCGGATGCCGCCGCGGCAGCCGGGCGGCGGCAACCCGTTCACCGACTTCAGCGGGGGCGGCTACTTCTATCTCGACCAGGCCGACCGCGTCGTTGCGCCCACCACCACGCGCCACATCTTCGTCATCGCCGAGACACCCGGACCCGGCCTGGCGCTTCGCCGCGACTTCGACGTGAGCGGTCGGCTGGCCTCCGACGACAAGATCGTCTCGGCGCTTCCCGACTGGGACGGGCGCATCTGGTTCGCCTCCAACGACGGCGTCGTCGGCTGGGTCAATCGAAGGAGCGGCAAGATCCACACCCGCGACCTCGGGTCGCCGATCGGCAACTCGTTCGCGGTCGACGAGCGTCGCGGCGTCTACGTCGTCACCGACGGGGCGCTCTACCGGTTGGATGCGCGTCGCGGGCGCGTCCGGGTGGTTTGGCGCCATGGCTATCCGAACGATGGCACGGTCAAGCCGGGTCAGACGGAGGCCGGATCGGGTACGACGCCGACGATCATGGGCGGCGGGCGGTACGTCGCGATCACGGACAACGCGGACCCGGTCCACATCATGGTGTTCAAGCGCCGCGCCGACCCACGCGATGGCCGCGTCGTCTGCCGCATCCCGGTCTTCCACCAGGGGCGCTCGTCCACCGACCAGTCGCTGATCGGGGCCGGCCGGTCGCTGATCGCCGAGAACAACTACGGCTACTCGATCGCGGCGACCGAGAACGGCGGCGTCACGGCGCCGGGTCTCGAGCGGGTGAAGGTCAACCGCGACGGCCACGGCTGTCACAAGGTCTGGTTGAGCAGCGAGCGCGCCCCCTCGGTCGTTCCCAAGGTCTCAGCAAGGGCGGGGCTCGTCTACACGTACACGAAGCCGCCGCGGTCGGACAACCAGGACGCCTGGTACCTGACGGCGCTCGACTTCGACACCGGCAAGCGGGTTTGGCGGCGTCTGTCCGGCGAAGGGCTCGGCTACAACAACAACTACGCACCGGTGACCATCGCCCGGAACGGCACGGCGTACGTGGGCGTGCTGGGCGGGCTGGTGAAGTTCAGGGACGCGGGCGGGGGTTGAGTGACGGGGGCACGTAGGGGCGGCGGATCCGGTCGACCCTGGAGTTTGTCATCCATGCGCCGACAAACTCCAGGCTCGCCACAGTCCGGACGCGCTCGAGCCCGTAGTTAGCACCGCTCAGGTGGCAAAGTGCAGCCTCGGCAGGTGGCCGCGTTGGCGCCGTCCTACTTGCCGCCGTTTTTTCGCCCGGGTGAGCCAGCGCGCGCTCAGCAGAGCTCCAGCAGCTCCTCCAGCGACTCGTCGAGCCCCTCGGCGAGGTCCGCGACTCCAGGAACGGTCCCCGGGTCGGTGCAGAAGCCCAGTCCCATGCGCCCGGCCAGCGAGATCGCTGACGCTCGCAGCGCGTGGCGGTCCGCCGGCTCGGCGGCCGAGTACAGCTCGGCGACGTTGCCCCCCAGGAGGCTGATCGGTTCGCGCGGCCCCGGGACGTTCGACACCGACAGCGCGAACTCGCGCGGTCCCGAGGCGAAGCCCGAGGCCACCCTGTAGAGCGGGCGGACGTGGGACAGGCTGTGGAAGAAGGAGTAGAGCTCGGCGGGATCGTGGTGCTCCTTGCGGCTCGTGGTCTCGGCGTTGATCGCGATGAGCCTGGCTCGCGGATCGGGCTCTGAGATCGGGAGGTCGCAGAAGAGGAAGGAATCGCGGTTTCCGAGCGCGTCGCCGTCCTCGTCGCGGTGATGCATGCTCACCGGGATCTGGACGCGCATGGTCTCCATGTACTCGTGGTGGGTGGAGAGCCAGCGCCGGATGGCGCCCGCCACCATCGCAAGGACGACGTCGTTGATCGTCACGTGCTCGCCGGCGGCGTGCTCGATTCGTTTGAGGTCGGCGAGGTTGCAGGAGGTGAACGCGAGCTCGCGGTCGCCACCGATGCGGCGATCGAAGGCGGTGTCGGCGCCGAGTGGCCACAGCTCCCGGCGCAATGTGCCCGGGAGCTCCGCCAGCCCCGCGCCGCTCGATATTGCGCCCCCGACATCGCGCGCGCGGCTCCCGAGTCCGGCAGCCAGAAGGCGACCTGCTCCCGGCTCGGGCGTAGGCTCCCAGCCGCTGTCTGCCCCCGGCTCCCGCCCGTCCTCGTCATCCCAAAGGAGGGTCTTGAGGAAGCGGAGCGCGGTGACGCCGTCGGCCATGCAGTGATGGATCCTCATGACCAGTGCGATGTGGCCGTCGTCGAGCGGGCCCGCGTAGTCGATGCACCACAGTGGCCGTGAGTGGTCCAGCCGCTCCGCCATGATCTTGCCCGCGAAGGCCACAACGGCGTCGCGGTCGTGTACCGGTTCGGAGGCGAGCCGGACGTGTCTTCGAATGTCGAAGCTCACGTCGTCGATCCACGCCGGCGTGGCGATGCTGAGCGGCGTTGGTGCCAGCCGCTGGCGTGCGCGGCGCACGGCGGCGAGTCGTGACTGCACGCGGCGGCGTACGAGATCGAGCGTCGGGAGTTCCCCACCCTCCGGTGGGTCCACGATTGCGACCTTCAGCGTATGCCCGGCGATGACATCGGACTCGAGCCGCAGGATGCGCGCGTCGTCGTCGCTGAGACGCTGCATGGTGCGTTTATCTCAGATTTGTGGGCGGCAGGCCCGCCGCGCCGTCCGGGCGCGGCGGGCCTGCCGTTCCTCTCCGGCTAACTCTTTGCGGTGCCGCCGCTCTGGCGGACCGGCGCGACGTAGGTCCGTGACCCGACCACCAGGCCAACCGCCGTCACATGCGGCGGGTCGATCCCGGACGTGAGCTCGGTCGCGTTCGTGTCGTCGCCGTAGACGTAGCGGAACGATCCGGCTGGAACGCGGGTGCCGTCGCTGCTACGAAGCCAGACGGTGCACAACGCCCCGGGCTTGAAGCCATCCACCCATATCCGCACGTCGCTTCCAT
>VAYL01000023.1:0-2305 GCA_005884305.1 Actinomycetota bacterium | reverse complement strand
CGACGGTCTGACCCTGCTGATCGCTGCTCGGTGAGCCGGTCAGGCTCAGCGCGAGCAGCACGGCCGCGGTGGCGGCGGCCGCTGCCGTCGCCAGCCCGAAGCCAACCCGCACTCGGCGCCGGCGCGCCTTCCGGCGCTCGGCGGCGATTCGCCGGGTGATCCGGTTCGCGAGCTCGGGAGGCGGCAGGGGGGTGGGGGCAAGCCGCTCAGGGTCCGCCCGCCGCAGCACCGACGCCATCGGTGCGAGCGCATCCGCCTCCGCGCGGCAGTCGGGGCAGCCTTCGAGATGCGCCTCGGTCGCTGCCCGCTCCTCCGGCCCGAGCTGGCCGAGGACAAGCGCGCCGATCCGCTCTCGCCACACGCGACACTCGTCAGTCGTCATAGCCCATCTCCTCAAGTGCGTTGCGAAGGGCTCGGAGCCCGTAGTAGACGCGGCTCTTGACCGTGCCCTCAGGAACTCCGAGCTCCGATGCCACCTCGGCATAGGGGCGCCCGCGCAGATAAGTCTCGACGAGGACCCGCCGGTGCTGATCGCCGATGCGCCTGAGCGCCTCCTCGACCTGCCAGCTCAGGAGCATTTCCTCGAGCGGCTCGTGACCGGTGTCGGGAACGGTTCCGGTCGGCACTGCCCGCGACGCCCGCGCGCGGCCGACGTCGATCACCACGTTGCGCAGGATTGCGAACAGCCAGGTGCGCAGCGATCCGATCTGGGGGTCGAACCGATCGCCAGCCCGCCAGGCGCGCAGGAAGGTGTCCTGGACCGCCTCCTCGGCCAGCCCCGGGTCCTCCAGCGAGCGCAACGCGAAGCCGTAGAGCTCGCTGGCATGGGCCGAGTAGGCCTCGCGAACGTCGGATTCGCGGGTGAGGTTCCCCTGCGCCATCAGGTGTCCGTCCGTGAATTCACCAAGCTCGCTCGTAATACTCCTCCACGGGGCGCCCAGTTCACCCCGAAAAGGCGTCCGCGCAAGCCGCCCACCTCTCAAGCACGCCTGTTTGCGCGCCGATGGTCGGGCGAATTGCGAATTCGCGACCGAAACAGTCTGGCGGAGCAGCTCGCTACTGCCAGACAGCGCATCGCGGAACTCGAGGCGACGCTCGCCCGCCTGGAGTATCGCGACCCGCTCACGGAGACGCTCCTCAGCCTGCGCTCTTTTCGCGCGCAGCTCGAGCTGGACACGGCCAGGGCCGACCGCTACGGGCGGCCCCTCAGTGTCGCGCTGGTCGACGTCGATCGGTTCCGCCAGCTGAACCTCCAGCACGGTTATGCCGCGGGCGATGCTGTGCTCGCCGGCCTGGGGCGCCTCATCTCCGAGCGCACCCGAACGAACGATCTCGCCTGCCGGACAGGCGGCGACGAGTTCGCGATCCTCTTCGGCGAAACCGGGCCCCCGGACGCGCTCGAGGCGATCCAGCGGGTCCTCGTGGAGCTCGAGGATGTGGAGATCGGACCGCTACGAGGGATCTCCGTTTCCGTTGGGGTCGCCGGCCTTGGTCCCGGCCAACGCCCGGAGGATCTGCTCGCTTCGGCTGCCGCCGCGCTCGAGGAGGCGAGCGCGGCGGGCGGCGGTCAGGCCGTCCTTTTCAAGCTCGCCGGTGACGGCACGCCCGACCTGGCGGACCTCGGCCGGGGCAGCGTCATCGCCGCCCTCGCCTCGGCGCTCGAGCAGCGCGACCGCAACACCCGGTGATCGGCGAGCGGATCCTGCGCGCAATCCCGGGCTTCGGCGCGGTCGCGCGCATGGTGCGCCACGAGCACGAACGCTGGGACGGAGGCGGCTACCCCGATGGCCTGGTCGGGAACGCGATTCCGGTGGGAAGCCGGATCATCCTCGCCTGCGACGCCTACCACGCGATGACCTCGGACCGTCCCTACCGCAAGGCGATGCCGCATGCCAACGCGATGGCCGAGCTCACCGGAAACGCCGGCTCGCAGTTCGACCCCGACGTCGTCCAGGCGCTCGTCGGCTACCTATTCGGCCGCCGCCAGTCGGGCCTGGCGACGGTCTGACACGGCGACGGGACGAGGGCAAGTAGGGGCGGGTCGGGCCCACCAGCTGACGATGGTCGGATAACCGCACATATGGGTGGGTTTTCCATCCATCGCCGCCGATTAGGCCCCAAAACGACTGCGACGGCCCCGGGCATAGCCCGGCGCCGCGCAGCGCCTAGTCGGTTTCTGAAAGGTCCGTCTAGAGCTTGCCGATCTTGAAGATCTTCGTGCCGCAGTCGGGGCAGGTGCCCTGGATCGCCGGGCGACCGTTCTTCATGGTCACCTGTTGAGGATCCTTGATCTCGACCTTCTTGC
>VAYL01000022.1:1545-7834 GCA_005884305.1 Actinomycetota bacterium | reverse complement strand
CTCGTCGGCTGCTACTACGGCTACACCGCCTCCGGCGGGCCGGTCGGGGTCGGTACGGCGACGGCGAAGTCGATGGTGCTTAACATCGTCCTTGTGCACATCATCGGGATGATGGGGACCCTGGTGTTCTGGGGAGCGAATCCAAGGGCGCCAATCGGGGGTTGACCCTGCCTAAATACGAGGAGAACGGCTGCGATGGCTGACGAGACACGCGACACGCGTGACGAGGAGTACCAGGACGAGGCGCCCGAGGACGTCGAGGAGGCGCCGACCGACGACGACCGGACGGATGACTGGGATGACTGGCGCGCGCGGGCGACAGAGGACGATCGCCCGCAGGGACGCGAGGACGACAGTGGCTATGAGGAGCCGGCGCCGGAGCTCGGGCGGCTCAACCGCGACTACGTGATCCCGGGAGTCAGCTCCGAGGACTCGAACCCGTACCGCTGGCACACCGGCGAGAAGCGCGACCACGGCGGTGAGGACGCAATCGAGGTCATCGACCTCGTCAAGCAGTTCGGCCGCACGCGGATCCTGAACGGGCTCAACCTGGGCCTTCCCGATAACCAGATCTCCATGGTGCTGGGCCCGTCCGGGACAGGCAAGAGCGTGCTGATCAAGCACATCGTCGGCCTGCTCTACCCGGACGCGGGTGACGTGCTCGTGCATGGGGAGTCGGTGCCGAACATGACCGACGACGAGCTGTTCGAGATGCGCAAGAAGTTCGGCCTCCTGTTCCAGGATGGCGCGCTGTTCGGGTCGATGAACGTGTTCGACAACACCGCGTTCCCGCTCCGCCAGCACACCGACAAGTCCGAGGACGAGATCGGCGAGATCGTGAACCGCCGACTTCGCGAGGTCGGGCTGGCCGAGGCGACGCAGAAGATGCCGAACGAGCTCTCCGGCGGAATGCGCAAGCGAGCCGGATTCGCACGCGCGCTCGTGCTCGACCCCGCGATCGTCATGTTCGACGAGCCCGACTCCGGGCTCGATCCGGTGCGTACGGCGCTGCTGTGCGAGTTGATCCGCGAGATCCACGAGGAGAACGGCGGCTGCTACCTCGTAATCAGTCACGATCTCGGCACCGCGCGACGAATTGCCGATTTCCTGGCGGTGCTCTGGAAGGGACGGATCGTGGAGTCGGGACCCTCGGACGAGCTCTTCGGCTCCGACAACGAGTTCGTCGCCCAGTTCCTCAACGCGGAGACCGAGGGCCCGCTCGCGATGGACTAGCAGGTAGCAGGGAGCATGTAGAGCTCGTCTACCTGCTACCTGCTACTTGCTCCTCAGCTGGCACGCCCGACTGTGGCTAGCCGTAATCTGATCTAGATGCGGCACCTCATGGCACGGATTGCCGGGCGGTCAGTTGAGCGGCCGACGCCGGTCATCGTCGCCGCGGTGCTGCTTGCTCTGATCGGCGCCGTCGCCGCCCTGCGACTCGAGGCGGACCGCAGCCCCAGCTCCCTTGTCGACAAGGGTTCGACGACCTACAAGCAGACGCAGGCCTTCTACGACCAGTTCGGCGACGAGCCGGTCGAGATCCTGGTCAAGGGGGACCTCCAGCAGCTGCTGTTGACGAGCAACCTGGGCAAGCTGCTCGGGCTCGAGAGCTGCCTCTCCGGGAAGGCGAGCGGCGGGCACGTGTTCAAGGGCGAGCCTGCGCCCGCGCCGTGCGCGGCGATAGCAAAGCTCAACCCGAGCGCCGTGGTCTTCGGGCCGGCGACGTTCCTGAACCAGTTCGCGATCGAGGCGAACAAGCTCCTTCAGCAGCAGTCGCAGGCTACGGTCGCGAAGGCGCGACAGGTCGCGCAGCAAGCGGTGGCGCGGGCGCGGCGCCAGGGCTTCTCGCCGGCTGAGACACAGCAGGCCGGCGTCTCAGCCGGTAATCAAGTGCTTCAGCAGTTCCAGCAGCAGCTGCTGAGCCTCGCTGTCAAGTACGGCCAGCAGGGCCTGCCGCAGGTGACGAACAAGCAGTTCGTCACGTCGGTCATCTGCGACCCCAGCATGCCCCTGTGTCAGCCGAAGGCGCGGCTGGCGGCGATCGTTCCGAGCGCGAACTCGGCGCTGATCTCGGTCCGCCTGCGACCCGGCCTCTCCGACGCTCAGCGCGCGCAGGCCATATCGCTGTTCAGGCAGGCCACCGAGGATCCGGCCTTCCACCTGAAGCGCTTCTCAACGTTCGGGCCGACGCCGCCGAGCTACGTCGTCAGCGGCGTCCCGGTGGTCTTCGAGGGCTTGGCGCAGGAGCTCTCGCCGCAGATCTTCATCCTCCTCGCCGCGGCGCTCGCCGCCATGCTGATCACGCTCGCGCTGGTGTTCCGCGCGCCGCTTCGGCTCTTGCCCCTCGCGATCGCGCTCGGCGCGGCGGGCATCACGTTCGGCTTTCTCTCGCTCATCGGCGGATCGCTCACCATGGCCTCGATCGCAGTGCTGCCGGTGCTGATCGGGCTGTCGGTCGATTACGCGATCCAGTTCCAGGCGCGCTTCGTCGAGGCCGTTCGCGAGGGATCGTCGGCGACGCGCGCGGCGGTCGAGGCGGCGGCGCGCGGCGGTCCGGTCATCGCGACCGCCGGGCTGGCCACCGCGGGCGGATTCCTCGTCCTGGTGCTGTCGCCGATTCCGATGGTGCGCGGATTCGCGTTGCTGCTCGTGCTGGGGATCGCGATCGCGTTCGCGCTGGCGCTCACAGTGGGGCTCTCCGCGCTGTCGCTGCTGAGCCCCGGGCGGCCGGATCGGCCTCCGGCTGGCGGCCCCTCTCGGCTCGCCAAGGCGCGCGCGCGGGTGAACGAGGCGCTTCGGCCCGCCTACGAGTTCAGCGCGCGAGTGGGGGCGGCCCTCGGCCGGGCGGGGCGGCGCGCGCTCGCCGTCTCGATTGCGGCGCCGGGCAGGGTCCTGGTGGTCGCGGCGGTGCTGGCGGCCGCGGGCTGGGGCGTCGGAACGCAGATTCCAGTCATCTCCGACATCCGGGAGCTCGTGCCGCGGAACCTGCCCGCCCTTCAGGACGTCGATCAGCTCGAGAACGCGACGGGGGTCTCCGGCCTCACCTACGTGACGGTGACCGCGCCCGACCTCACCGATCCCAAGGTGATCTCGTGGATGCACGCGTTCGAGCAGCGGGTGCTGACGCGGCACGGCTACTCGGAGACGGCGCCGTCGTGCCAATCCCCGCAGACGGAGATCTGCCCGGAGATCTCGCTGCCGGACTTCCTGTATGGGGATTCGACGTCGGCGCCGAGCCAGTCCCGCATCCGGACCGACCTGCGTCTGCTGCCACATTACGTCTCGCAGGCGATGGTCACGACCGATCCCAAGACGGGCAGGCCGGGGAATACCGGCGTGATCACGTTCGGGATCAAGGTGATGCCGTTCGACCAGCAGAAGGCGCTGATCGACGACATCCGCGCCCAGATCAACCCACCCGGCGGCCCGGCGGCGCCCCCCGGCGTCAAGGCTGAGGTCCTCGGGCTGCCGGTGCTGGCGGCCGACGCCAACTCGGCTCTCTCGGGGAGCCGTTACCTCGTGACGGTCGCGGGGCTTCTGGCCGTCGCGCTCGTCCTCGTCGCGGTGTACCGGTCGGCGCGCCGCGCCCTGGTGCCGTTGATCCCGATCGTGCTGGCGACCGGCTGGTCGTCGCTGATCCTGTGGATCACGGGGGTTCCGCTGAACCCAATGTCCGCCACGCTGGGCGCCCTCGTCATCGCGATCGCGACCGAGTTCAGCGTGCTGCTGTCAGCCCGCTACTACGAGGAGCGCGCGGCCGGCGGCTCGCTCGGCGAGGCGCTGCGGCGTGCGTTCGCCCGCACAGGCGCCGCGGTGGCCGCCTCTGGCGTGACGGCGATCGCCGGGTTCGCCGTGCTCGCCTTCACCAACATCAGAATGCTCAGGGACTTCGGCCTCGTGACGGTATTCGACCTGGGCGTGGCCCTCTTGGGTGTCCTCCTGGTGCTCCCGGCCGCCCTCGTATGGGCCGAGGGCGGATTCCAGCCGGCGCCGACGCTCATCGCTCGCTTCCGGCGGCGCGGCCGCCCGGCGCCGGCCGACGTCCATTAAACCGTGGCGGACGAGCGAGACCCGGACGGCGAGCGGTGAGGAACCAGCCCCGGCGGGCGTAGGGAACGGGCGTGGCTGGTTCCGAACAAGGGTCGAAGGGACCGGGGCGCCGATATTCGACGTTCGTCGGAGTCGCCTTTCTGGTCCTGATCGTGATCGCCACGCTCAACACGATCCGGACTCAGAGCGGCGGCACGCTCGGGGTCAGCGGCGGCAATCGTGGGGTGCCGCTTTCCGAGTTCGCCGTGCCGAACGCGCTGCCGCCAGGGCCGCTCGACAAGGATGCGAACATCGCACAGGACGATTGCTCGACCGCTCAGAACCCCTGTCCGTCCGATGCGCAGCGGACTCCGGCGTGCGAGATACCGAAGCGGGGAGCCATTCGCATCTGTGATTTCTTCAACCGGCCGCTCGTCCTGTCGTTCTGGTTCACCCGCGGCGCCAACTGTATCCCGGCGCAGGATGCGCTCAATGAGATCGCGCCGAAGTACAAGGGCCGGGTCAACTTCCTGTCGATCAATGTTCGCGACGATCCCGCCAGCGTGCGGAGCATTGCGCAGGAGCATGGCTGGTCCATCCCCGTGGGCTACGACCGCGACGGCGCAGTGAGCGACCTCTATCGGGTCGGCGGCTGCCCGACGCTTGCGTTCGCCTATCCCGGGGGGATTCTTGCCTTCGCGAAAGCCGGCAACGCGGACATTTCGCGACCGTCCGACGACAATCCAGGCCTGGCGGCTCTACGCGCGGGGCTGCGGGCGGATGTCAACACCCTGCTCCGCCAAGCGCGAGCGCGGGAGGAGGCGAGTCGTTGATGCGTGGCGACGCTGTCCCGGAGGCCGGCTGGATCTCGCCGGAGCTGCACGAAGAGTTTCCCGGGCTGTACCTCAGGTATCTCGTGGTCGACCGTGGCTCGGGCCGCAGCTCGCGCGAGCTGAAGCACCGCCTCGCCCAGATGTCGAACCGCTTCTCGGGGCCGCAGGCGATCGCGCTGCGTCACCGGCCGATCCCGTGGGCCTACCGAGTCTTTTACCGGCAGATCGGGCTGGATCCGGATGAGCAGCCGACGCCGGTCGAGTCAGTTGCGCTCGAGCGCATCAAGCGGGGCGGGTTCATCAGTCGCAGCGTCCTCGACGACGCGCTGACGATCGCCGTCATCGAGTCGGGCGTGGCCCTGCGTGCCTTCGACGCCGACCGCGCAGAGGGCCGCCTGGGTATCCGCCAGAGCGCCGAGGGCGAGGAGCTGGAGGGCCGCCCCGGCCCGCTTCCCACCGGAACCCTCGTGATCGCGGACGAGGCGCGGCCGCTCGCGCTGCTCTTCGGCGCAACGGGCTCGGGCCGGGGCGTGACGCCCAAGACGACGCGGACGACCCTCGCGGCGGTCCAGGTCAAGGGCGTCCCGGACATCGCGGTCGAGGAGGCGATCTGGCTCGCGGCGTCCGTCATGCGGGCGTAGGCGGCCTCCGGGCAGGTCGGAGGGAAGGGCATCGAGGGAATGACCCGAGCGCCGAATTGCGGCTTGCGCGATCGAGTGAGTGATTTGGCCGATATATGCGGCTCAAACCCACACTCGATCCGAATTCCAGGCCCCAAGCCGACGATGGTCGGATTTCCGACCAAATATGGGGTGAATCCATCCATCGTCATCCTTGTCGGACGGGACCGGCCCCTACTTGCCTATCAACCGCCAGAGCCAGACGCACGCCGAGGCTCCCCGCTCCTAACGGTGGCTACCAACCCCCTCCCGGGCTAGACTGTGGGCGTCCATCCATGGCTGAAGGAGGGGCGAGTTGCCCGAGCAACTGCTTGAGATCGAGGAAGTCGGGTCCGCGGACCCGCCCACAGGTCTCGATCGCATCGCGTTCGAGCGGGTCTCCGATCCCGCAGTTGAGCGGCGGGCGCGGCAGGAGCTCCGGCGGCAGATCGCCTTGCTCGAAAAGCACCTCTCCGAGCTCTTCGCGTCGGCCTTTCCACGTGCGGGGATCGAGTGGAGCGTTCCCGCGGTGGGCGGACCGCGTGTGCTGGGCGTCGCCGAGCTCGAGCGTGTTCGCGACGGCCTTGCCGTGCGGCTGCGCGATGCTCAGGCTGAGCTGGCCCGCCAAGGCGAGATCGAGGAGGCCAACCGCGGGTTGCTCGAGTCGATGATCGCTGCGCCGGAGCGTTACCGCTGGGTACAGGTCGCAGCCCAGGACATCGGGGAGCCGCCTTGCCAGCACTGGCACTCTCGTCCACGGTGGGGCAT
>VAYL01000022.1:497-1186 GCA_005884305.1 Actinomycetota bacterium | reverse complement strand
TGGCGGGGATCGTGCTGCTCGTCGCCGGGTTCATCGTCGGCGGGTCGAGGGGCGTCGTGATGATCGCCGCGGGTGCCGTGCTGTGCTCGATCGCCGGTCTCGAGCTGGCGATCCGAGAGCATTTCGGCGGCTATCGATCGCATACGTTCCTGCTCTCGGGCGCGGTGGGAGTCGCGGTGGTCGCGGCGCTGTTCTTCCTCACGCCGGACCTGTGGCTGCCGTTCGCGCTCGCGCTCGCGGTCGCCGCATTCGGCGCGACGGCTTGGCTGCTGACCCGGACGTTTCAGCGCCGCACGGGCCGCGCGTTCAAGCTCCGCTGACGCCGCGTCCGCCTCGATCGTTGGCGGTCCGTGCCGGAGAACGCGGCGTCAGCGAAGCCTGTGATTAGCGCCGGCGGTTGTGCTTCGCCGCCAGTTCGGCGGCGAGGACGGTGCGCTGGCGCTCCGTGAGCCGGCCCAGCTCGCGATTCTCGTTGAGGGCCAGCGAGGAGAGGAACTTCCGGACGCGCGTGCGGCCCCAGCGGCGCTGGCTTCGCAGAAGCTCCCCGATCGTCGTCGTCTCGACCTCCCACGGACAGCCGCGAACAACTTCCGTGACGTCCATCTGGTTGGAACCGATGGCACGCTTGAGGGAGGCCCGGGCGAGGCGGACACGGTTGGCATGGGCGAGGGCCTGCATGTGCTGCGGCG
>VAYL01000022.1:0-392 GCA_005884305.1 Actinomycetota bacterium | reverse complement strand
CGGCGTGCGTGAGAACCTAGGCGAGTCGAGCGGGGAGCGTCAACTCGTGCCCCCCTTTGGGTACCCGAGTCGTTCGCTAAGAGCAAGGTTTTCGTGCTCGGTTCTTCCTTGTCCGAATATGGACAAGCCGAAACTACCCATCGCGGGGGAGGTCCGGGAACTCCGAGATCGTCCGGGCGAAGATCTCGAGCGCCCGGTCGAGGTGCTCGCGCTCATGGGTCGCCATGAGGCTGGTTCGAAGCAGGGCGCCTCCCGGGGGCACCGCCGGATGCAGGGCGACGTTGGTGTAGACGCCGGCATCGAAGAGCGCCTTCCACAAAAGCACGGCCTGCCAGTCCTCACCGACAAGCACCGGGACAACCGGGGTGACGGCCTCGGTGCCGTCCGGAAGC
>VAYL01000252.1 GCA_005884305.1 Actinomycetota bacterium | reverse complement strand
CGACTACCTTCGTGGGTCCGATGGAAGCTTCGGAGAAGCCACAGCTCCCGCTCGACGACCTCGCGTTCGAGGGCATCGTGCGCGCTCTCGACGACCGCCTGGTCATCGAGCGGCTCACCGTCGCCGACGAGCGAGCCGCTCGCATGGTCCGCGAGCGTGCCGAGTCGGGCCAGCGGCCCGCGGAAACGGTCGCCAAGGCAGTCGAGATCGGCGCCCGCGTCCTCGACAGCGAGGAGACCGCCGCCAACGTCGACTACGTGCGGGCGGAGCTCGAGCGAGGCGTCGGAAAGCTCAACCAGGAGCTCGCGGGGACGATCGAGTCGGGCAACGAGGAGCTGGCCGAGCGCATCGCGACCGCGTTCGGGTCCGATCGCAGCGACTCCGTGCAGCGCCAGATCGCCGAGCTGGTCAAGAAAGCGAACGATGAGCAGCGGCTCGCGATCTCCCGCCTCTTTTCGGCCGAAGACGGCGCCAACCCGCTCACGGACTTCAAGGCCGCGGTCGTACACGGGCTGAAGGAGCTCGACGCACGCCGTGAACGCGCCCGCGAGGCGGATCGGCAGCAGATCGAGGAGCTGAACCGCGAGCTCGTTGCGTTGCGGGAGCGGTTCGGTGGCCGGGAGGAGCTCGAGGCCGAGCAGGCACGCGGGACGGCGAAGGGCTTCACCTTCGAGGAGCGCGTGCACGACGCCATCGAGCGCATCGCGGGCTCCCGTGGCGACTGCGCCACCCACACAGGTGGCGAGCAGGCGGAGGGCGGCGGTCGCAAGGGCGACACGTTGGTCGAGCTCGAGGCGGCGGAAGGGCCGTCCGCGGGCCGGATCGTCTTCGAAGCCAAGGACAAGAAGCTGTCGAAGAACCAAGCCTGGACGGAGCTGAACGAGGGCATGGCCGCACGGGCCGCGAGCTACGGCGTGCTAGTGGTCGCCGGCGAGGCCCGTGTTCCGGCCGGTCGCGAGCAGCTCCATGAGTACGAGGGCAACAAGCTCATCGTCGCCGTCGACCGCGACGAGCCGGAGGGGCTCGCGCTCGAGACCGCGTATCGCTTGGCCGCGGCGCGCGTGCGTCTCTCGCGCGATACGGATCTTCAGGTGGATGCATGCGCCGTGCGCGACGCGGCTGACGAGGCCCTTTCCACGCTCAAGCAGGCCCAGGCCATCCGCTCGAGTCTCACCGGCATCAAGACGAGCTCCGATAAGGCGCGCGCGGGTCTCGATGCCATGGTCGCCGCGGTCGAGGCCAAGCTCGAGCGGATCGAATCGCTGATCGCAGAGGCTGACGACACGGACTGAGTCCGCGCCGCGCCGCGGCCTACGGCTCTAGCAGGTCGTTCTGCGAGCTCGGGCGCTCGGGCCCGACCTTGATCGTCGCCGGCTTGATCTTGGACTTGCTCGCCGTCACCTGGTAGGTGCCCTGCTTCATGTTGAGCCGGAGGTAGTCGGGCGCCCCGGGCTGGATCTGAGTCGTGGATCCGTGCGTGGGTCCGGCGACGTTGAAGGTGATCGGCGCGCTCGAGAGGTTCGCCACGGTGAAGTTGACAAGGCCGGCGCCGAACCGTTCCGGCGACACCTGCACGCGCTGGGAATCCACCCGGGCGCTCACCTCGAGGGGTGTCGCGGGGCGAGGGTCGTTCGGGAAGTCCTTGGCGCCGCATCCCGCGAGCACGACGCCGAGCACGACGACCGAGGCGCCAAGTGATGCCAGCCGCCCGCGCCGCGAGGCTCTCCGCGCACCCCACATAGCCATCGCTGCAACGTTAACCGAAGGCCACGCGCGAGGCGCAAGTTCGGCCCCCTCTCGGTGGCTAGAACGGAAGCTCGACGACGTCCGCTTCGACGCCGCTCTCGCCCACGGCTACCCGGTTTCCGGGCTCGGCCTCGCGACGGATCACGGCAAGCCGGATCGGCCCGCCGGCGAGAGGACGGCGGTCCCAACTGTCCCGATCTCGCGGTCACCGAGCACGATCGCGTCGCCCGGCGACACCGGGGACTCGAGGCGCAGCCCCCGCAGGTGGCGGTTCGGCTTGCCCCTGTAGTGGAGGCGGGCGACGGTCTCCTGGCCGATGTAGCAGCCCTTGGTGAAGCTCACTGCGCGCTCGTCGATGCCGGCCTCCTGCGGGATCGTCGCCGTGGTCATCTCGCGGCCAAAGCGCGGCCTGCCCGACTCGACCCGCAGGATCTCGGCGGCCGCTTCGCTCACCTCCGCCGCGCCCGACCTGGCGAGGAGCTCTTGGAGCTGCTCCGAGCGCTCCGCGCGAACGATCAGATCGAGTCCAAGATCGGTCGCGACGGCGAGGATCTCCACGCCCTCGCGCTCGTAGACGCGCTGGGCGTGCTCGGGGGACAGCGGGGACGTCCCCGCCACCTCGACAGCGGCCGGCCCGATGACCGACACGATCGACCAGTCGGCCGCGATGTCCTCGATCTCGACCTCGCGCCCGATGCTGTACATCCGCAGGCCGGCTCGGTGTCAAGCCACAGCTCGCCGCTGCCGAGGCGCAGCACCCGCATGTCGGCCTGCATGTGCCCCTTGCGATCCAAGAGCGCCGCGTAGCAGCCCGCTTCGGGCTCGAGCGCCTCGATGTCGTTGGTCAGCTGGCCCTGCAGGTAGTCGGCCGCGTCGTTGCCCCGCACCCTGAACTTCCCGCGCGGGGAGCGATCGAGAAAGCCGGCTTCCTCCTTCAGGACCCGGTATTGCCCATCCACCTCAACGGCGACTTCGGTCACAGGGCCATCTTAGGCGGCGACTTTGTCGCCGCAGCAGCATGTGTCGTTAGGCGGCGAAGCCGCCGTAAGTCGTTCGTTCTAGGAGCGAGCGGTCGCTGACTTGTCCGAGGAATGTTTTAGGCTGGTCTAAAATCGGATTTAGGCATGGCGCATACCCGGACATCCAGCAAGGCGAACCTCTCCGCGCGCAGCAGCGCTCCCGCGACCGAGGCGGTCGATGACTACGCCAAGGCGATCTACGCCCTTCAGCACCAGGAAGGGAGCGCCGTCAGCACGTCGGCACTGTCGGAGCGGCTCGGGGTCGCGCCGTCATCCGTCACGGCGATGCTCAAGCGGCTCGACGAGCTGCGACTCGTGCGCTACGAGCCCTACCACGGCGTGACCC
>VAYL01000055.1 GCA_005884305.1 Actinomycetota bacterium | reverse complement strand
CAGAAGCCGTGAGCGCTTCGGTCATGTTGATGTCACCGAACTCCTCACCGCCGGCGTTGAACAGCGGAACGCCGCCGATGATCTGCGGGGAGTGACCGCTTAGGACGCTGTCGGGTGTGAACTTCCCGGAGTCAAGGGCCGCTGCCGCCGTGACGACCTTCATGGTCGAGCCGGGCGGATAAGTGCTCTGCGTCGCGCGGTTTAGGATCGGCGCCGACTTGTCGTGGGTGAGCTGCTGGTAGGTATTGGTGTTCTTGACCTTGTTGGGGTCGAATCCCGGAACCGACGCCATCGCCTTGACGGCCCCGGTCGACGGATCGAGCGCGACCACCGCGCCCCCTACCCCTGGAAGTCCGTTGCTCGCGATCTCCTGCTGCAGGGCCTGCGTGGCCACCTGCTGAATGCGAGAGTCGATCGTGAGGGTGACGTTGTTCCCCTCTTGCGGAATGCCGCGGAGCTGGTCGAGGATCGAGGTGAACTCGTTGCGCTCGCCCGCGAGCACCCCGTTCTCGGACTTCTCAATCCCCGACTGCCCTACGTTCACGAAGCTGTAGCCCACAGGGTTCCCGTATGTCGAGCCCTGGGGATAATCCCGCACGTACACCGGGTTCTTGCCGCCAACAGGATGGCTCTCCGCGACCGTGACGCCATCGGAGGTCTTGATGAACCCACGCTTGACCTGCTGCTCCATGATCAGCGGCCGCCGGTTCTGCGGCTCCGCCTTGAGCGTGTTCGAGTCGAACACCGCCCAATAGGACGTGAAGCCCACGAGGCCGGCGAACAGCACCAGGATCAGCGCGTAGAGCTTGGTGATCGGGGCGTTCACGCGGGCAGGCCTCCGACCACGGGACCCTCCTCACGCGGGGGCGGGAGCGGGCGCCGGGCGTCGTTGGAGATCATCAGCAGCAGGCCCAGCAGGATCATGTTCGCGATCACGGAGCTGCCGCCGAAGCTCACGAACGGCAGGGTTACGCCCGTGAGCGGGATCAACTTCACGACGCCGCCGATAATTACGAATGCCTGAAGCGCGAATACCGCCGACAGCCCGGCGGCGAGGAGCTTCGAGAACCCGTCGCGCGCCATGACCGCCGCCTTGAAGCCGCGCGCAGCGACCAGCGCGTAGATGACGATCACCCCCGCGCCGCCGAAGAGGCCGAGCTCGGAGACGATCAGCGCGTAGATCTCGTCCGTGTGCGGCGCCGGCAGGATGCTGCCGCAGTCCGGGAACGGCTGCTCGCAATGCGGGGCGAACGGTCCAGGCAGCTTCAGTAGGGACTCCCCCAGCCCCTGGCCGAACAACCCCCCGTCGGCCTGCGCGAACAGCGACTGCTGGATCTGGCCCACGCCGCAGTCCTCACCCGCGTTGATCTCCTGCTTCGTCAGGTGGCAGGGGTTCTTGTCGAAGGTGTGCTGCCAGATGTCGACCCGGTCCTGGACGTGAGACACGTGCGAGGCAATCAGCGTCGCGCCGACGAAGAAGAGGGCCAGCCCGGCGATGACGTAGGAGAGGCGCTGCGTCGCGACATAGAGCAGCGCCAGGAACGCGCCGAAGAACATCAGCGAGCTCCCAAGGTCGCGGATGTAGACCAGCATGATCATCGTCGCGCCCCAGACGACGAGCAGGGGGCCGAAGTGCTTGATCGGAGGGATCGTCAGCCCGGCGATCCGGCGGGCCGCAACGGTGAGCAGCTCTCGCTTCTCCGCCAGGTAGCTGGCGAGGAAGATGACGATGCAGATCTTCGCGACCTCCGCCGGCTGGAACGAGAAGGGGCCGAGGTTGATGCCGAGGTAGGCGCCGTTCACCTGCGACCCGATTCCGGGCAGCCGCGGCGCCATGAGCAGCAGGATCCCCGCGGTGGCGATCAGGTACCGGTAGCGCTGCAGGACGTGGTAGTCCCGCACGAAGAGGATCGTCAGCGCGAGCAGCACCGCCCCGCCGACGAAGATCGACGCCTGCTTGAGCGCCAACTCGTCGTTGATCCGGAACAGCATCACCAGGCCGATCGCGGCGAGGAGCGCGCAAAGCGGGAACAGGTAGGGATCGGCGTAGGGGAGCCGCACCCGGATGAACAGGTGGATTCCCACGCAGACGGCGAGGAAATAGCCGCCGTAGATCAGGCTGAGATCCCCGATCTGGCTCGACTCGACGATGAAGACCGCCGTGAACCCGCCGGTGACGAGGATCGCGACCGGGATCAGGGCAAGGAGCTCGCGATTGCGCGCGCTCATCCGGCGCCGCCGTTCTTGCCTCCGCCGGATCCGCCGGTCCCACCGCCTCCGCCCGCCGCGCCGCCCCCCGCTCCGGTGCCGCCCTGTGCGGACCCTCCGCCCTTGCCGCCACCGCCCTGCTTGCCCCCGTTCGGACTGGGCTGCGTTGCCCGCAGGCGGGCCGCGATCCTGCGATCCGCCGCGGCCTGGAGATCGTCCAGTAGGGAGACCGCGTCGTCGTGGGAGCGGAGCGTGTGGTTGGTGGCGCTGTCGCGACGATCCGCCGGGATGGTGTTGACCTGAACCGGCGCGGTGTAGACCTCCGAGTACAGGTTGATGCCCAGCGGGAGCTCATACGGAAGGCCGCGATAGAGCGCGAGCCGTCCGCCGGAGTCGGTGCCGAGGAAGTAGACCTGATGCAGGCCCCAGACCGCGGCCACCGCCAAACCGGCGATCACCACGAGGGTGACCACGGCGGTGACGGTCCGGCGGGGCCAGCGCCGCTCTCCGCGCGCCGCTGCGCCAGCGCGAACCCGGGCGCGCTCCGGAGTCTCCGCCCGCTGACGCTCGGCCTCCGCCGCCACGCCCGCGGCGGTCAATCCCTCCTCCTCGGCCGCGGGGCCGACGAGCGTGAGGTCCTCCGGGCGTTCCGCGGCGACCTCTTCGGTGTCCACCCGGAACGCGACGACCGTGATGTTGTCCCGGCCGCCGGCCTCGTTGGCCTCGGCGACCAGGCGGTCGGCGGCCTCGTCGAGCGTCGGGGCCTCGCGCAGGATCTCCGCGATCCGGTCCTCCTTGATCATCGTGGTGAGGCCATCCGAACACAGCAGATAGACGTCCCCGGGGCGAGCCCGGTAGGTCATGGTGTCGACCTCCACGTCGCGCTCGGGCCCGAGCGCCCGGGTGATGATGGATCGCTGCGGGTGGTCCTCGGCTTGCTCGTCGGTGAGCCTGCCCTGGCGCCGCAGCTCCTCCACGAGGGAGTGGTCGGAGGTGAGGAGCTTCAGCTCATCGTCGCGAAACAGGTACGCCCGGCTGTCACCCACATGCGCGAAGCCGACCTCCTCCCCCTCGACCAGCGCCGCGGTGAACGTGGTCCCCATGCCGGAGCGCGTCGAATCCGACTCCGCAAGCCGGTGGATCCGCGCGTTTGCCGTCTTCGCGATCGAGCGCAGGTACACCTCGGGCGATTCCTCGCCCCGCTGGACGGCCTCGAACGACTCGGCGGCCAGGCGCGATGCGACCTCTCCGGCCTGCGCGCCGCCCATGCCGTCGGCGACCGCGAACACCGGTGACCTGGCGAAGTAGGAGTCCTCGTTGGCATCCCGTTGCCGGCCGGTGTCGGTTCGGAATGCCTGTTCGACGACCTTGAGCATGGGTGGTCAGCCGGGGCTCAGCTGTCGGGGACATCGAGCTCGAAGCGAAACTCGGTGTTCCCGATGCGGACCTCGTCGAGGTCGTTCAGCTTCGCCTCCCCATTCAGGCGACCGCCGTTCAGGAACGTCCCGTTCGTCGAGTTCATGTCCTCAACGTAGTAGTTGGCGCCGCGGGAATAGACCCGCGCATGCACCCCCGAGGCGAATCGGTCCTCTATTCGCACGTCGGCGTCCGAGGAGCGCCCGATGGATATCCCGCCGAACAGATCGAAGCGCTCGCCAGCCTCGAGGCCGCCGCCCGACGTGGCTACGAGCCAAGCGTCCGTAGGGGCGGCTCGACCGCCCGGGCCGATCGGATGAATGCCCGTCGCCTCGGGGGCGGGGGTCGTCGTGGTGCGCAGCTCCCGCCAAGCACTGCGGGCGACCCAGAGCAGGAAGAGATACAGAACGGCGAGGAAGCCGAACTTGAGCGCGACCGCGATCGGTTCGGTATCCATCTAGGCGTGGCTGGCTATTGCTCGATGTCGAAGACGAATCTGGTCGTGCCGAGCGTCACCTCGTCGCCCGGAGAGAGCCGACTCGAGTCCACCCGGCGATCATTCACCTTGATGCCGTTGGTGGAGCCTAGGTCGACGATCTGCCAGTCCCCGGTCGATCCGCGGCGCAGCTCGGCATGATGGCGCGAGACGTTCGGATCTGAGAAGACGCAGTCGGAATCCCGCGAGCGTCCGAGTACCGCGACGGGCCCGTCGAGGACGTAGCGACGATCGTCCATGGTCACGATCGCCTTCGTCCCGACCAGAGGCGCCTCCGGGCGGCGGCGCTCGCGCCGCGTCTGCTTCGGCGGGACGGAGTAGACCATCGTGTGACCATGCTCTCCCTGCGAGGGCTCCTCGCCCTGCCGGGCAGGTGGCTTGACGAGGCGCGTCTGGATCCCGAACTCGCCCAGCCGTAGGCGATCGTCGGTCTGGAGGTTGACCTCCGGGCGGGTGAGCACCAAGAGATAGCTGGACAACTCCTGTTCCAGCGAACGCTCGTATCCCTCGAGGCGACGGTGATCCTCGGCCGACAGCCAAACGGTGTACTGGTTCGGCACGTACGTGCGGGCCACGGATGCCGTCCGGTGCGCATCCATCTCCTTTGCCAGCTTGCGGGCGAGCTCGACCGGCTGGACCTGCGACGAGAAGGCACGGCTGAATACCCCCTCGACGAGGTTCTCGATCCGCTGTTCAAGGTTTCTCAGAACGCTGATGCCAAGCTCCCTTTCGGGTTCCGCACGGCGGCATGCAGAGGCTTCAGGCAACGCGGTTGCCCCTGTACGCGCGTGACAATCCTACGGAGTAGCGCCCCGTTAAGACCCCGCCGCGCGCCCGGCGCCATCCATCGCGGCCAGCGCCATCCATCGCGGGCAGGTATGTCAGTGAGGGGCGTTAGCCCCGAAACTGGCTGGTGCCGTTCCAGGTGTTGTGGGTATCGGTGCTCGGCGGACCGCGGGCCGGGCTCCGCGGCGCCGGAACTCCATGATCACGGCGATCGCGGCGGCGGCGACTGCCACCACGGGCACGCCCGCGAGAGCGCCGTCGCCCACGACCCGAAGCGCAGCGTCGACGCCGGCCGCCCAGAGAACGGCTCCAAGGAGCGCCACCGCTATGTGCCGCGCTCGCAGGATCACGCCGAGCGCCAGGGAGGCGCCGGCGAAGATGGCGGCCCCAAGCAGCGCCTCCGGCGAGAAGAGTGGTGCCAGCAGGCCGCTCGTGGCATCGCCCGTCGAGCGCGTCCAGTCGTGCGGGGGCGCGTCCATAAGGCCGGCCGCGGATCCGATCCCGAGGGCAGCGGCGCCACACAGCATCCAGCACCATCCCAGCGCGCCCAGGATCGCGCGCTCGCGCAGCGGTCCGCGCCAGGCGGCGAGCGCCGGGTACGCGGCGCCTACGGAGGCGGCGCCCAGAAGCGGGGCAAGAACCGGGATCCCCGCCCATGGAAGCCACGACGCGACGAGGATCGCCGGCACGCTCAAGGCGCCGAGGACCAGCGCGAGACCCGGTAGATGAGCGGCGACCGCGAGCAGCATCACGGCGATGCCCCAGGCGCAGAGCGCCGCGAGCTGGCCGACTCGCAGAAGCGCGCCACGCTCGCCCGAGACGGGCTCCTCCCGGCCCTCTTGCGCGGGCACAGCGCACCGCGCGTCGAGCCTCGGGATCGAGGCGTCGAGGTGATGGTCGAGCTCGTCGAGCTCCGGACGGAGCTCGGGCTCAGGGTCCAGGCATGCGTCGAGGCACTCGGCCAGGTGAGCTGGCAGGTCGGGGCGGTAGTCGCAAAGCGGCGGCAGGTGATTACCGATCTGGCGGGCGGTCTGCGCCGGCGTGTCGCCCGCGACCGGATTCGTGCCCGCCCAGCACTCGTACAGGGTCAGAGCGAGCGAGTAGACATCCGATGCCTCCGACGAGCCGGTCCCGGCGGCCTGCTCCGGCGCCATGTAGGCGAGCGTGCCGACGACCTCACCCGTCGCCGTGAGGGTCGGCGAGCCGACGAGCGACGCGATCCCAAAGTCCATGAGCTTCGCCCGGCGACCGGCCCCGTCGTCGACGCGGACGATGACGTTCTGCGGCTTCACGTCGCGGTGGATGACCCCCCGCTCATGGGCGTGCGCGAGCGCCTCGCACACATCGGCGCCGAACTCCGCCACCTCGCGGTCGGATAGGTCCCCACAGCATGCGAGCTCCGCCAGCGTCGCGCCATCCACGAGCTCGCTCACGAGGAGCGCCCGGTCGCCCTCGGACCCCAGCTCGTACAGCGTTACGATCCCGGGGTGGTTCAGGCGGGCGGCGGCCTGGGCCTCGCGAGCGACCCGGGCCGGGTCGGAGCTCGTGATCTCCTTCACCGCCACCTGGCGCTGGAGCCGCTCGTCGAAGGCTCTGTAGACGGTGCCCATCCCACCGGAGCCGACGCGCTCCAAGAGCCGGAAGCGATCCATCACTACCTCGCCGACCATTCCGGGTTAGGCTTCGCCGCGCGCCGGGTGGAACCTGCCTCGTGGCGCAACGCCTCGTGCGTATGCGGTCGAACCTGACCGTGCCGCAGAAGGTCAGGCTTCATACTTCCCCGAGTTTTGGCGTTCCTCGACGACGAAGAACTGGGACCCTCACCGGGCGGCACCGGTCCGCCATCCCGCCGTGGGCCCGACCGCCAGCGGCAGATACTCGTGCGCCGCGCGGTCGGTATCGGCGTGCTCGTCGTCGTCCTGATCCTGATCATCCTCGGAATCAAGGGCTGTCTGGACGCCCGGAAGACGCGTAGCTTCGAGAACTACGTGTCCGATCTGCGGGCCGTCACGGCGCAGACGAATCAGCTGTCGGGCGACTTCTTCGGCAAGCTCAGCGACCCGGGCAACGCGAGCCCGCTCGAATTCGAGGCCGAGATCGCCACGGACCGCGGGACCGCGGAGAACCTGTCGAGTCGCGTCGACGCGCTCAGCACGCCGGGCGAGCTGAGCGACGCGCAGAGCGAGCTGAAGCTGGCGTACAGCCTGCGCGCCCAGGCGCTGAGCGGGATCTCCAGCGCAATCTCCACCGCGCTCGGCAATCCCGGCCCGGATCGAACGAAGGCGGTCACGTCCATCACGGACTACATGCAGTACTTCCTGGCGAGCGACGTGCTCTACAAGCAGGCGCAGGACCAGATCGACAGCGTCCTCTCCGACCAGGGAATCGACGAGAAGGCGCCGGCGAGCGTCTTCATGACCGATCCCGGCCGCTGGCTCGACCCGCTCCAGGTGGCGACAGCGATCTCGGCCATCTCGACCAAGAACGTCACTGCCGGCGCTCACGGCGTCGCGATCGTGCAGACGGTTGTGAAGCCCGGAAACGTCCAGCTCAGCCCGGATACGCCGACGACGATCTCGGGCAGCGGGGCCCCGGAGATCGACGTCGAGGTCTCCAACCAGGGCAGCGCCAACGAGAAGGGGGTTGGCGTGAGCTACAGCCTCACCGGCGGGCCGCAGACGATCGACGGAACGACCACGATCGGGACGATCGCTCCCGGCGGCATCCAGACCGCCACGCTTCCGATTCATCCGCAGCCGGAGAAGAACGTCGAGCTGACGCTCGAGGTGACGGTGCTCCCGGTGCCGGGCGAGACGATCACAACCAATAACCGGTCCACCTACCAGGTGACGTTCCGGTAGCCGCACCCGGTCGTGGGCGGCTCGAGCTCGCCCCTACGTAACCTTCCGCGCCCATGGCAACTCGAGTCGCCTTCCTCGGTCCAGCGGGCACGTTCTCCGAAGACGCTCTGCTCGTCGCGGTCGGCCAGACCGAGATCGACCCGCTCCCGCGCCCGAGCGTTTACGCGGCGATCCGCGCCGTCGCCGAAGGAGAGGCCGGGCGGGCACTCGTTCCCTTCGAGAACTCGATCGAGGGGGCCGTGCGCTCCACGCTCGACACGCTCGCGTTCGAGGCGGAGGGGATCACGATCGCCGGCGAGCACGACCATCCCATCCGCCACAGCCTGATCGCGCGCGGCGAAATGCCGCTCGAGCGGATCACGATCGTCCTCTCCCATCCCCAGGCGAGCGCACAGTGCGCGCGGTTCATCCGCGAGGAGCTGCCGCAGGCCACCGTGCGGGCCGCGGCAAGCACGGCGGACGCGGTGCGGTCGGTCGCCTCGAGCGAAGAGCCGTGGGCGGCCCTGGGGGCGGCATCGGCCGCGCGGATCTACGGCTGCGTCGTGCTGCGGGAGGGCGTCGAGGACAACCTCGAGAACGTGACCCGGTTCGTGTGGATCGCACCCGAGGGGACGCGGCCGAGTGGGACAGGGCCATGGCGCACAACGCTGGTCTTCTCGGAGCTCGGCGCCGACCATCCCGGGGCGCTCGTGGAGGCGCTGACCGAGTTCTCCAGCCGCGACGTCAACCTCACCAGAATCGAGTCGCGGCCGCTGCGGCAGGGCCTTGGTCGCTACATGTTCTTCTGCGACCTCGACGGCTCGGTCGACGAGGGGCCGGTGGCGGAGGCGATTCAGGCGCTCCGTCGAAAGGCAGAATCTGTGCGGGTGCTGGGCAGCTATCCGATCGCGACGAACGGCATCCCCGGAACAGCAGCAGGTAGCAAGTAGCAGGTAGAGGCCCCCGGTTCTACCTGCTCCCTGCCACCTGCTCCTCGCGGGACGACCGGGGCCGCTGTCTACAATCGTGGCGCTATGGACGCGCCGGCCGACCCTCACGTAGGCCTTCGAAGCGGGAGCACTTCGGGGCTTGCGGGGGGTGCGGCCGAAGCGCACCTCAATGGAAACGGGGCGCACGCGCACCTCAACGGGCACCGCACCCACGTCGGCATCGGCGGCCGGGTTCTGGTCCTCAACGCGAGCTACGAACCGATCAACGTCTGCAACATCAGGCGGGCAACAGTCCTCGTGCTTAAGGAGCGGGCGGAGATCGTCGAGCGCGGCGAAGGTGCCCTCCATTCCGAGCGGCTCACCTTCGAGCGGCCCTGCGTGATCAGGCTCGTCCGGTACGTGCGCGTGCCGCGCGATGTGCACCGGCGGAAGATCACCCGGAAGGCCGTGCTCGCCCGCGACGCGTGGACCTGTCAGTACTGCGGGCGCCAGGCTGCGGGCCTCACCGTCGATCACGTGATCCCCCGCAGCCGCGGCGGCCAGTCGGTGTGGGAGAACATCGTCGCCTCCTGCGCGCCCTGCAACCGCAAGAAGGGCAATAAGACGCCGCGCGAGGCGAGCATGCATCCGCGATCGAGCCCCCGACCGCCGGGGCCAACCGTGTTCATCCAGCTTGCGAGCCCGCGGATCCCGGTCGCCTGGGAGCCGTATCTGGTCGCTGCATAGGTGTAGATGAGGGGCTTTAGCCCCGAAACTGCCTGGTGCTGTTAGTGGTGTAAGACGAAGGGCCGCCCGCAGGCGGCCCTTCGCTCAAAGGTGCGGGTAGGAGCGAGCGGGGATTCATGGCGGGGCGGGACGTGGCTCCTCGCCTCCCTTTTCGCCGGTGCCCGGGGTGGATTCGCCGGGTGGTCCGCACTGATCAGATGCGGCGGCTCCGCCGCCTGACCTGCCTCCGCCGGTGAAGCTCACCGGCAGGCCGCCACCTAGCGGCCCTGCACCTCCAGCGTCCCAAGAAACATGTGAATCAAGTTAGGACCACCTCCTTTCTCTGGTAAGACGATTGAAGCAGACGAGGAGGCG
The DNA here is from genome assembly GCA_005884305.1 of Actinomycetota bacterium. Classification (GTDB taxonomy): domain Bacteria; phylum Actinomycetota; class Thermoleophilia; order Solirubrobacterales; family 70-9; genus AC-56. The sequence goes on along the minus strand of VAYL01000055.1, from coordinate 4,356 downwards.
GGTGTGTCCCGAGACTTTTCTAGCGCTGCGGAGGGCTCGCCTCCTCGTAGCGCTCGCGTGCCCTCCGCATCCGGTCGCTGAAGTCCCGGACCCTGCGGAGACGCCCAAGGCGGGCCACGAGCTTGGGCGCCACTCCGTTCAACAGGATGAGAGGCTTCACCGGGCGCGCGTTGACGATGATCTCGCCGCGGTCCTCCCGGATGGCGCGGACCACCGCGGTGCCGACATCCTCGGGAGGGACCGTTCCCATCGGATTCTCCGACGCATCGCCGAGGTGGGGCTCGATCCGTCCGTACATCCCGACGCGACTTACGAAGCCGGGGCAGATGGCCGAGAAGCCGACCGGGCCCTCGCTGAACTCGCCCCGGAGCGATCCGGTGAAGCCGACGACGCCGTGCTTGCTCGCCGAATAGGAGGCGAGCTGCGGCGATGGGAGCTTGCCGGCGAGCGACGCGATGTTCACCACGTGGCCGCGGCCGCGCTGCTGCATTCCGGGCATGACGAGACGCGTCAGGTCCATGGTCGCAAGCAGGTTCACGGTGACCGTGAGCTCGAGCGCCTCGGCGTCGGTCTCCACGAAGGGGCCGCCGAACTCGACGCCGGCGTTGTTGACGAGGATGTCGATCGGACCAAGAGCCTCCTCCGCCCACGCCGACAGGCGGCGGCGGTCCTCGGGGTCCGTCAGATCCGACGGCGCGTGTTTCACCTCAACGCCGCGACCTCGCAGCTCGGCGGCTAGCCCGTCCACCGACGCCTCCGGGAGATCGGTAAGCGCGAGGTTGACTCCCTCGACCGCCAGAGCGCGCGCGATGTAGCCGCCCAGCCCTCCCCCGGCCCCGGTGACCAGTGCGTTTCGGCCGCGCAGCTCCTTCACCGCGCGGCAGCCTACCTAGCCGGCCCCGTCCTCCGAGGAGCCACCCTTGGTCGCCTTGACCGTCGGCTCACCGGCCTCCTCGACGGCCGAGGCCTCGTCGGCGACGGTGGCACTCGACTCCACCACCAGCGCAACCGCGCTCACGCGATCGTCCTCGCGCAGGTTCATCACCCGCACACCCTGTGTCGCCCGGCCCATCTGCGAGATGCCGCCGGCGTTCGTCCGCTGGACCATCCCGTTCTCGGAGATGAACAGGAGATCCTGGTGCTCGCGGACGATCAACGCCTTGGTCCCACGCCCCTTCACCGGATACTCCGACACGGACGTCCGCTTGCCGTACCCGTTCTCAGTGACGACGAAGAGTTCGGCATCGTCCCGCGCGACGTCCATCGCGAGAACGCGATTGGGCTCGCTGCCGATCTTGCCGGACACGTTCATGCCCTTTACGCCGGAGGTGTCGCGGCCCATGGGGCGCACGGCCTTCTCGTTGAAGCGCGAGGCGTGCCCCGACCTGGAGACGAGCAGCAGGTCGTCCTTGCCGGAAGTCAGACGCACCTGGACCAGCTCGTCGCCGTCGCGGATCTTGATCGCGATGATCCCGTCCGCCCGGATCGGCGTGTTGTAGTCGGGGAAGTTCGTCTTCTTGACGAGTCCCTTGGCGGTGGCGAATACGAGGTACTTGCCCTCGGAGAAGTCGCGGGTGGGCTTGACGGCCATCACTCGCTCGCCCTCGCGGAGCGGCAGCACGTTGACGAGCGCCTTTCCCTTCGAGGTCCGTGCTCCCTCGGGGAGCTCGTAGACCTTCAGCCGGTAGACCTTGCCGCGGTTGGTGAAGAAGAGCATCCAGTCGTGCGTCGAGCAGATGTGGAGGTGCTCGATGTAGTCACCCTCCTTGAGGTCCATGCCCATAACACCGATTCCGCCGCGGCGCTGCTGCCGGTAAGTGGCGACCGGGAGTCGCTTGACGTAGCCGGAGTGCGTGATCGAGATGACCATCTGCTGGTCGGCGATCATGTCCTCGATGTCGACGTCGCCCTCGGCGAAGGTGATCTCGCTGCGGCGCTCGTCGCCGTAGCGCTCGCGAATCTCGCCCAGCTCGTCCTTGATCAGCCCGTCGATCCGCGTCTCGTCGCCGAGGATCGCGCGGAGATCCGCGATCTTCTTGGTGAGCTCGGCGTGCTCGGCGCGGACCTTGTCGGACTCCAGCGCGGTCAGGCGCTGCAGACGCATGTCGAGAATCGCCTGCGCCTGCTCGTCGGAGAGCTCGAAGCGCTCGATCAGTCCCGTGCGCGCCTCATCGGGGTCGGCGGATCCGCGGATGAGCGCGATGACCTCGTCGAGGTTGTCAAGGGCGATGAGGAGTCCCTCGAGGATGTGCGCGCGCGCCTCGGCCTGGCGGAGCTCGTGCTGGGTACGCCGGGTGACGACCTCGCGCTGGTGGATGACGTAGTGGTGGATGAGCTCGCGGAGACCCAGGGTCCGCGGCACGCCGTCGACCAGCGCGACCATGTTGACCCCGAAGCTGGTCTGCATCTGGGTGCGCTTGTAGAGCTGGTTGAGGACCGCCTTTGAAACCTCGCCGCGCTTGATCTCGATGACGAGCCGCATCCCGGAGCGGTCGGACTCGTCGCGGAGATCGGAGATCCCGGTGATCTTCTTCTCGCGAACGAGGTCGGCGATCTTCTGGATCAGCCCGCCGTCCCCGCCCTTCTTGACCATGAACGGGAGCTCGGAGACGATGATCGCCTCCTTTCCGCCGCGGATGGGCTCGATGTGGGCCTTCGCGCGAACCTTGATGGAGCCACGGCCGGACGCGTACGCGTCGCGGATCCCCTCGCCCCTCATGATCAGGCCGCCGCCGGGGAAGTCCGGGCCCTTCACGTACTCCATCAGCCCGGCGAGATCGATCTCCGGGTTGTCGATGTAGGCGTTGACAGCTGCGGCGACCTCGCCGAGGTTGTGCGGCGGGATGTTCGTCGCCATGCCGACGGCGATCCCGGATGACCCGTTGACGAGCAGGTTCGGAAACCGCGAAGGCAGGACGAGCGGCTCCTGCGCCTTCTCGTCGTAGTTCGGCCCGAACTCGACGGTCTCGGCCTCGATATCGCGGAGCATCTCGGTTGCGAGGCGGTCGAGACGCGCCTCCGTATAGCGCATCGCGGCGGCCGGATCGTCGTCGATCGAGCCGAAGTTGCCCTTGCCGTCGACGAGCGGGTAGCGCAGGGAGAACTCCTGCGCCATCCGTACGAGCGTGTCGTAGATCGCCTGGTCGCCGTGCGGGTGGTACTTACCCATCACCTCGCCGACGATGAAGGCCGACTTGCGGAACGGCCGGTTGGGCTGCAGGCCCAGGTCGTGCATCGCGTACAGCACGCGCCGGTGCACGGGCTTCAGGCCGTCGCGCACGTCCGGGAGCGCGCGGCCGACGATTACGCTCATCGCGTAATCGAGGTACGACGACCGCATCTCCTGCTCGAGCTGGCGGTCCTCGATGCGACCCGTCAGGGCCTGGAGCGAGCCACCTTCCATATCAGCCAGCCCTCCTAGACATCGAGGAACCGAACTTCCTTCGCGTGCCGCTCGATGAAGATCTTGCGCGGCTCGACGGTGTCACCCATGAGATCCGTGAACAGGCGCTCGGCGGTGGCCGCGTCCTCGATCGTCACGCGCTGCAGCGTGCGCGACTCGGGATCCATCGTGGTCACGCGGAGCTCCTCGGCGTCCATCTCGCCGAGGCCCTTGAACCGCTGGAGCCCGATGCCCTCCTTCGCGAGATCAAGGGTTACCTTGCGCAGCTCGCCGAAGGACAGCGCCTCGCGGCGCTTGGAACCGAGCGTGACCTCGAACGGCGGTCGCCCCACCTGTTTGACGAGCTTGGCGTGGACCTCCGCGAGACGGCGGTACTCGGTTGACTTGAACAGGTCGGCGGCGAGCCGGTGCGTGCGCGCGAGACCGCTCGCCCGGTGGATCGCCTTGACCATGATCTCGTCCGAGTTCGCGCTGACGAGCTCGGTCTCGTACGGCTCCTCCTCGGGATCCGGCTGCTCGATCAGCTTGCGGACGCCGGCGATGCTCGCCGCACCCTCGTCCAGGATCTGGGACTCGAGCAGGAAGTCCACCGCCTCGTGCCCGAAGCTCGCCTGGAGCGCCCCGGTCCAGCCGTCGTACTCCTTGAAGTCACGCGTGAAGCGCTGCCACCGCGAGGCGGTCCAGCTGCGCTCCTTGGCCGAGCCGTTGGTGTAGGAGAACTTCTCGAGCTTGTCGCGGAGCAACAGCTCCTCGAGCTCGGACTCCTTCTCGATGTAGAGCTCCTGCTTGCCGTTCTTGACGCCGTACAGCGGCGGCTTGGCGATGTAGACGTAGCCGGACTCGAACAGCTCGGGCATCTGCCGGTAGAGGAAGGTGAGAACCAGCGTGCGGATGTGCGCGCCGTCCACGTCCGCATCCGTCATCAGCACGACCTTGTGGTAACGCAGGTCGTC